>JAPLMG010000201.1 GCA_026387165.1 Candidatus Omnitrophota bacterium | reverse complement strand
AAAGGTGTTTGGCGGGACTTCCTCGGCCCTTCGGGCCTCGTCGACTCAGCCATCTCTCCGTTTTAACTATTACACGCCTTTCCCGCCAAAACTATATTCAGAAGTCAGTCGCTTTTTAAAGGTGTTTGGCGGGACTTCCTCGGCCCTTCGGGCCTCGTCGACTCAGCCATCTCTCCGCTACTATTATCGTGTCGCTCTATTTGTATTTGTTCAATACCTTTAACAGATCTTTGGCGCTCTCCGGCATATTGGCTTTGTTTTCAAGCAATATCTCTCTCGCGGAAAGGCTCTTGCCGTACAGCTCTTTATCTCCGTCCCAATGCTGGGCGATAACGGCGCCTTCGAGCTTTACACCGGCAAATAATCCGCGGCTCCTGGAATAAGATAGTATGCCGCCCTTTAGCTGGATGTCGGTCGATGCCTCGGCGGCCCTGCCGACGGGACCTCCGGCGATAGACGCGTCAGCGCCGAGTTTGAATTTACCGTCGAGTATGCCGTCAACACTGCGGCGGTTCATTATGAGCAGGACAAAATCCGTCGCCTGGCCTCCGATCTGCAGCCCCCAGCTGCCGCCCGCTATCGTGAATAGCGCCGGCGCGGACCATTTGCGGTCTTTCGCGTCCTTTACCATCATGATACCCTGGCCATACTTACCGCCTATACCTAATCCCGCGGAAATAGTGTTGGGAAATATTGCTATCGCCGAACAGTCGCGCAATAAGTTCTCCGGTATGTTCTGATCCGGCATCTGCTGGATCTGATCCAATACGCGTCCCGACTCCTCAACAAGCCTCGACCATTTATTATCCTCGGCATAAGCATTAACCGATGAGATCGCTAGCGCGAATAACAGAACGATACCTGCCGCTGCAAAATACTTTTTCATACTGCCCTCCTTATGATTGTGTCATACCACCCAGTGCATGGATTCCCGCTCCCCGCTTTCGCGGGGACAAGCTTCGCGGGAATGACACGGGGCGGTATTATTATAACAAAAACGATCGGCTTTTACCATCTCCAGGCGGCCCCCGCGTAAATAGCCGATTCCCGGTTTGACTTAAGCAGGCGCAGAAAGGCCTCGCCGTCGCCTTCCAATATTTTATGGGATAACTCCAGATCGGCGCCTATATCCTTATTCTCTATGTCATTCTTAAGCTTAAAGGCTATTGTGTCCCTATCTGTAAGCCTGGCATCCGCGCCAAAGACTATCTGCTTCGCCTTCTTGTTCTCATAATCTATCTCAAAGATCAATCCCACGTCTTTTTTTAAGTTCCACTTGCCGGATAACGTAACGGTCCGCCTTACAGGGTCTATTCTATCCGACAATCCTATGCCCAATTCATATTTAATGTAGTTCCCCCTGAAGATGCCGGCGCTTGTTTTGAAATCGAATGAAGAATCCGTCCCCTTGCCTAACAGATAGGATATGCGCCCCAAGTCTTTAATATCCCAATATCCCTTAAATATCAGAGCATGGGACCGCTTCTTCTTTCGTATGAGGCGGGCCTTTTCATATTGGTATATGATCTGATGGTTCTTATTGATCTCCCACGCGCCGTTAAAGGTCAGGATATCGTATCTGCCCTCTTCCTTTTTTACATGGAAAGAGAGACGATTATTCTCATCCGCCTTCCATGTGCCGTCGAGATTAAGGACGTATGTAGACCGGGTATCATCTTTTGTAGTCGTAGTAACGGCGAAAAGCAGAGAGCCCTTATTTACGTCTAAAATCTCCCCCTGCAAGGTTATCTGATCGCCGAATGTTTGCCGGCCCTGGCCGTCCAAAGTGAGGCGAAGATCGTGATCATCCGTCAATGACCATTCACCTTTTAGCTTGATCTGACGGGGGATATTTTCGTCATTCGCAAGAGGCGCTTTTACGCGGTAGGAGAGGTTATTCTTTTCATTGAGTGAGAACCGGCCGTCTATGACCTGGCGGAATTTCGGCAGGCCGCTCTTAAGGCCTGAGCCCGGGATGACGAGCCTGTTATGCGGATCTATTTCGTACTGTATCTTCTTCATTTCGGAGCTTCGGGGAACTCTCCGGCAAGCGCTTTCTTTATCATCGTCCTGATATCCTCACCGAAATCTTTGGTGAGTATCCATTCCAGATATTCGCGGTCATCTTTGGCGATAGCTTTTATATGCTTCTTTCTGCCGTGCTTGCCGAACATGGGATAGAGCTGTCCGTTCCACCAGCAGAATTTCCGTTCCTTGTCAAAATAGTCGCTCTTCGCCTCATAGTCGATATCCCGCAGGCTCTCCATGCCTTTCTCTTTATCGCCGTACCTCTCGATCTGCGCGTCGAGTATATCCACGGTGGCATCCGCGTCGTTCAACGCGGAATGCGCGTTCTCCAATTTTTTACCGCAGTAGAGAAGGTAGGCGGCCATCAGATCCCTCTTCTCGTGCACATGATATATCTTTTGCGCGTCGTAGACAGCTCGGCTGCGCCAATTAAAGCTGACGCCCGCTTCATACAGTTCCCGTTCCAGCAAAGGTATGTCGAAACGCAGCACGTTAAAACCGCCGAGGTCGGAGTCTCCTATAAAAGCGGACACTTCCCTGGCGATGTCTTTAAAGCGCGGCTCCGTCTTGACATCATCGTCCGTGATATTGATTATCTTTGTGACATTCGCGGGGATCGGCATGCCCGGGTTTACGCGTTTTATGTAATTTTCCCTCGCCCCATCCGGCATTATCCTGATCATCCCTATCTCGACGATCTTGTCCTTCTCCACCCATGTGCCGGTCGTCTCAAGATCCAGAACCACCAGACTCCGTGATAGCTTCATATTATAGCCCCAGGCTCGCAAACCGATTTTGAAATTCGTATATCTGTTTATCAAATATAATATCGCTGTGAATTACCGGCCGCTTTAGCGTTATGCCCTCAAGGCTGCTGCATCTGCTCAGCGCGACGTAGACCTGTCCATGAGTAAAAGCGCCGCGGCCCAAGTCTACTATGATCTTATCGAATGTCTGCCCCTGGCTCTTATGTATAGTTATGGCCCAGGCAAGCTTGATCGGGTACTGCTCGAACGCCCCTACGACGTCTTCTTCTATCTTATCATCGTCTTCATTGTAGCTGTATTCTATCTTCTGCCACTTCGCTCTCCTGACCTCACGGATCTGTCCGTCTATATCCACCTTGACCACAGTATGCGATAACGACGCTATCCTGGCTATCGTACCATTCACCCATTGCTTATCCGGGTCATTCTTAATGAGTATTACTTGCGCGCCTTTTTTGAGACGAAGGGACGCGTTCGTCGGATAAGCCGATTCTTCGATATCCCCGGAAGCGTCTCCTTCATAGGAATATTCTTTGCCCGGCAGCTCGGCCAATCGGTCCTCGTTTACCGCTCCCGCGATGCTATTCGTCGTCGTCAGGATAACGGCCGCATTGTCTGATTTCGGGATATTCTTTCGATGCTGCCCATTCAGCAGCCGGAGATCATCATCAGTATGCTCCTTATTCCTCAGCCGGTTCAAAAGCTCAATAAATTTCTTATCCTTTTGCCTGTAGATCTTAGTCAGCTCGATATGTTTAAGATTTGAATTATGAAATACCTGCGCGCTAAAAAAGTAAGGGCTCGGATACCGCTAATCTAAAAGCTCTTTCGCCGCCTTGTCCACAACCGGAGGCAAGTGAAAAAGGTCTCCAAAAAATATCATCTGCACGCCGCCAAACGGCTTTTTCATCTCGCCGCGGTTAAGCCTGAGAGCATAGTCAATGCCATCCATGAGATCGGCGCGGACCATCGAAACCTCATCGATGATTACAGTGTCTAATTTCCCGATAATATCGGTATCGCGCCTTCTTCGTATCGTATTCTTTTGAATGAGCCGCGGTGGAAACTTAAAAAATGAATGAATTGTCTGTCCGCCGACATTGACAGCCGCAACGCCCGTAGGGGCTAAGATCGCTATCTTTTTCCCGGTGTAGATCTTGAAATACTAGAGGAGCGTTGATTTACCCGTACCGGCCTTACCGGTAATGAATAGATGTTCGGCGGTATTCTCCATCGAATCGAAAGCGGACTTAAACTCATCGTTAAGATCAAGGTCTTGCGGCAATTCACCGCCTGAAGTATTTTTTTCTATAGCCATGATTGTTTTTCGGTTTTTATTTTCGACGCTTAACGGCCGGCTTCTTCTTTTTTATGAGTTTCTTCTTTTCAACGGCTTCCGGCTTAGCAATGTGGGCCGCCTGGGCGGGAACCGCAAATCTCGGCCTATTATCGGGTCTTGCTTTAAACGAATCGCGGGCCTTACGCTTTGAAAAGCACTCCTTGCAGTATACCGGACGCTCGCCGCTGGGCTTAAAAGGGACCTCGCATCCTTTCTTACAGTCCGCGCAGATCGCTTTGTGCAGGACCCTTTCCCTGAAACTATTATCCTGCCTTCTATCGCTCTGACTGTGAGCGTGGCCGGGGCCCTGAAAAGGTTTTGCCTCAACCGGCCCCGTCGAAGACCTGCTGACCAATATGTCTATCTTCCTGCCTATAACAGCTATCTCTTCCTGCATCTTATTGATCAATTCCACCACGGCCGAACTAACGTCTTTTTTCATCTCACCGGCTCCTTCTTTAATTTACGCTGCTTCTATTCTACCTTGCCTTCCACATCTATGACATCGTCTTTGTCTATGCGCGGACGGCTGCCGCCTGCCGGCCGGAACGAGCTGTATCTTATATCGATTTTCGGTGTGAGCATAAAACTTAATAACGAGCTTATAATGCTGAATAATAACGCCGCCCAAAATGCGTTCCAGAAACCGGCAACAACGAAGCCCTTGACAAATTTCGCGGCAAGATAAAAGAGGAAGCCGTTTATGATGAGCGTAAAGAATCCGAACGTGAAGATGGTGAGCGGCAGGGTCAGGATCAGTATGACCGGCCGTAGAACAGAGTTCAAAAACCCCAGTATAAGAGCCGCGACAAATACAGTCTGTATATTGTCGATGCTTACACCCGCGATCACGTGTATAACCACGAGCAGCGCTATTATATTGACGAACCACTTTATCAGGAATTTCATAATGTCAGTTTTGCGTTCTTTCCATAGTATACCACTTGACCATAAAAAAGAGCAACGCGATTTTTGAGGCTGCCCCCTTGTCAAAACCGGAATCATGTGGCATACTTGTAGTAGACATATTGGAGGGGATGCCAAACGATAGCGAAAGCCATCAGGCCTATCACCTACAAAAAGACCTTCAGAAGTTTGGAGGTCATTTTTGTTTATTGAGCGGCACTAATTTTCTTACGGCGGCGAGGGCCGCGTCATAGTTTGGAGGCGTGGCGGCCTCTTTCACATATTCCGCGTATGTTACGTTATCGTCTTTATCGATCAGGAATATTGCCCTGGCAAGAAGCCGCAGCTCTTTTATCAGAACCCCGTAATTTGTTCCGAAGCTTGCGTTCCTGTGGTCCGAGAGGGTCTTTATCTTATTTATCTCAAATTCCAGGCAGAATCGTTTTTGCGCGAACGGGAGGTCCATGCTGATAAATATGATGACGAGATCCTTCGATAACCCGGACGCCTCGTCATTGAAGCGTTTGATCTCTGAATCGCACACCGGGGTATCGAGCGACGGCACGGAAGCGATCAATTTTATCTTTCCTTTGAAGTCAGCGAGCGTCTTTTCCTTTAGCTCGTTATCAAGGACATTGAAATCGTTCGCCTTTTGCCCCGCCCTGACTTCAGCTCCGGTCAAAGTAACAGGGCCTCCTTTTAAAGTGACGACGCCCTTTCTATCCATAAATTATCCTTCTGCTCTATTTCGCCGGCGCTTGTCTTGCCGATGCCGGAGCTGTTTCCGCTGCTGTCGCCGCCGCCGGCTGCCCCAGGAGCCTGTCTATTTCCATCGCTACAACACGCCATTCTGTTCCATACAATCCGGCGGTATCCCAGACCGCTGTCTTTTCAGCGAGCCTCTTGTCTTTGAGCCCATCAATGTAAAAACTGTATGATCCGGCCCCGCTCTTTGATGATGCAACGGTCTTGGAGAACGAGATCAGATCCTCGAAGAGGCTGAAGATGGGATCGGAAAAGATATTCTTTCCTATCTCCTCCGGATCTACGTCGTACACGACGAGGCCGTCCTTCTGCATCACCCATATCTTACAAGGCTTGTCTTCCAAAAGCGGCCTTAGAAAGAGTTCGTGTCTTATCAGCATCCTGACCGCCCCCGAGAATTCGCCCTTATCTGAAAATATCGGATATCCTATAGTTACCACATGAATATCCTCGGCTGAATGGTATACGCTGCTCATTATCGGCTTTTTGTTCTTCAGGAGCAACATAACGTGAGGCAGATCGCTTCTATTCGCGCCTTCGTACTGTTTGTATTCCGCGGGTTCGACGGTGATTTCTACACCGTCCGCGTCGATGATGGAGCAATCCATAACATACGGGCGGTATTTACGCAGATCATTTAATATCTTCCGCGCGGCATCGGCCTTTAAATCAGTGTTCGAGAGCGCCTTCGCTGCGGCCTTAAGGTCTGTATCTATTTCCGCCAATGTGGAATCGATCACTTGTTTCGCGGCCTTAAGAGACGGCATAATGTCTCCGATATCCGCAGCAAACGCATGTGCGGTAACAAATACCGCGATCCCAACGATCAGCACGGCCAGTCTGTTCATGCTAAGCCTCCTCGTATAATATATTTGTTAGTGAATCCTTAGCAGTAGTGCTGTGGACTATTTTTTGCTTTTTGCCTGCCATTTCATTATCCTGCTGATATCCGGCCTCTTTAAGGTGATGGCGCCCCTGCCCGACTCGAGACTTAAGCTAAGTTCTATCTCGTCTTTATCCTCGCGTACGATCGTTCCTCTCAGGATCCTCCCGGATTTTAAATAAATCAGATCGAGATCTTCCGGATCTATTTTCATAGCACGGCGCGCTAAGATTCTTTCTATATTGCCCGTCTTTTGTTTCAGCCAATAGATGGTCTCGTTCTTATAGGGGGACTGATTAAAATACCATAATGCCCCCGCCGCTGATAAAATACCCATGAGAATACCCAATATCTTTTCAACGGTCTTGTGTAAGATATGACTATATATGGTGACTTTTCCGCGGCCGTGCGCTTTTGAAAAATACATTGCCTTATCGGCTTTGTGGATAATTTCATCGGTCTCACGCCCGTCGTTCGGGTATGCCGCTATGCCGGCCGAGAAACTCATCTTATACATGCGCCCTTTTGACAGGAAAGGCCTTCTTTTTATGATC
>JAPLMG010000073.1 GCA_026387165.1 Candidatus Omnitrophota bacterium | reverse complement strand
TACATTAGGATATTGATCGAGAAGGCCTGGTATGTTATTTATTGTCATATTCCTTATATTTCCATCATAAGCGCCTGATCTCTCACACGATGCCACCATATCCCACAGGCCTATTCCAAATTTTGTCAATAGCGCTTTTTTCTTTTTATAATTATCCAAAACGCGATCCTGACCTAACACATCTGCTAAAAGCCGCCAGAATTGGTTTTGGGGGTGAGCATAATACTCTCCTTTCTTCAAGGATAACGGTCCGGGGAAAGAGCCTACTATTAAGATGCTGGATGATTGTTCTATTAATGGGCCTAAGCCATATTCCATAATTAAATCCAAAATGGTTTCTAACTTACCACCCCAAAAAGCGCCTGCCTGCCGGCATGCCTGACCCCTTATTTTTTACTTATGGCCTTCCAAAACCCTCACTTTATAGGCAATAAGAGCGTTCTCTTTGTCAAAGGATCCATAACACACGGCAGTTTCTCCTTTATGGTCCTTCAGGTCCCTCACGATAACATTCTTAACTACATTCATATCGTTTTCCGTGAATATCGTGGCTTTGGACACATCCACCTTATTCCCATCGACGATAATGTAGTATTCCTTTATGTCAACTTTCTCTATGGTTCCTTTGATGGTATCGGCGCAACAGTTACTGGCCACGCATATTATGATCAGAATAAATAATATCGCTTTTTTCATTTATTTATTTTTAAGATAGTTTTCTATTGAGCGATCGTATGTCTTTTCTCTGTTTTTATCAAAATAGCATGCCGGCAGTTCATCGCTTGCTCTGTGATATGCAAGGCATTCGCAGCAGATCCCATGCCTCGAGCATCCGGAATATGTGCAGTTACAGACCGAGTTATTCTTCTTACTATTCGGGCAATTTATCATTTGAAATTATAATGCTTTCTGACAGGTGCCTTTATGTCCCACGTACATGACAGCCCCTTTGGGAACGTAACAAAATCGCCCTTGCCGAATTTAACGGCCTTGCCGTCTTTCGTTTCAACAGTAACATTGCCTTCTAATATATAACATTCTTCAGTGCTGTCGTAGTGCCAGTCAAATCTCGATACTTCCTTCGTCCATATCGGCCACTTATTTATACCCCTCTTCTCAATAGCCGCTTTATCCAGCTTCTCTATCTTTATCTCAGCCATATGTCACCTCTTTTATTTTTTAAGCCATACTACATAAATCGGCTTTACCGCCAGCGCAAGCACCAGAATTACAAGAACAGTGTAGCTTATATTCAATAGCTGTGGGAATAAATGTATTATAAATATCGTGGCAAAAAATACCGACATCTTTATTAATCCGATATCTATAACAGTCAGATTCTTTATCCTCTCGTTCATCTTCTCAAACATATCGTCTCTCCTTTTGTCGCGTGCCCCCTATTTCATGGAGGCCTACCCCCAAAAAGCGCCTGGCATCTATTTCATACTAGCTTCTTTTGTACTGTAAATCATATCTTTATAACCTTGAAACTCCATACGGTATCATGCCGGCTCCACACCCTTAAGGATGCGTCGCGCTGTTCAACATACCAGCTGTAGATGACGCCGTCCTCAAATTTGTCTGCAGGGACATCTATTGAGAATACGCCCTGTCCCAATTCCTCCGATACTATAAAGTCGTATTTAAAACCTTTAATCAATTTGAACCGGTATACATCTCTGCCTCCTCCGGGAATGGGCGCGCTTTTCCATTTGAATGTTATTCCCGGCTTGCCAGTCAGGTCAATCGTAACCTCATCATCAGGAGATAGTTGAGGAACACTAGGCACTTTGTCTCTCTCGCTCCCTCCCGCAAATGCAGAAATGCCGGAGATTATTAACACCAAGCATAATATTATCAGAATTGTTATTTTTTTCATATTTTTGCGTGCCCTATGTTTCAATAAATACTAATAAATAGAACCGTCCCCTTTATTCTTTACTTTGACACTGCGAAGGGTTTTGGGAACGGCCATTAGAATTTTTTCGGCATAGTATCTATGGCAAGTTGGTGTGCAAGGATTTACGTTGAGCGAATGCAGGAACTGACTGAGGACGCCGTTTGCTATCATTTTGCGAAAAGCAAAATGAAAACGGCGGCCGAAAGAATTCCTGCAAATTCGCGAAACGTAAACCGCTCTGCTTCGCCAAAGAACTTTCGTCTTTGGCTTCGCAGAAACAGGTCCTACGAAGCCATGCGCGAAAGCAGCATGGCGAAGTAGACCGCAGCACACGGCGAAAAAATTCAGGCCGTGAGCAAAACCCTGAGCAGTGGCAAAGAACAATATTGAGATTGCTTCGTCGGCCTTCGGCCTCCTCGCAATGACGGAGTTTTGCTATACTCTCTCATACGGCTCGAAGAACTTCTTGTACTCATCGAGGGCGTATCTATCGGTCATGCCCGCGATATAATCGCAGACGACCTGGTGCTTATCTTCTTTCTTTAGACGATCGTGAGTTGACGGCGGAAGCTGTTCGGGTTTGTCTGAATATACGTTGAATAGCTCTGTGATGAAGCGGTGCGCCTTATTGGACATGCGCACAACGCGGTAATGCTGGTAGAGATTTTTCTGCAGGAATGCGCGCATGGGTTTACGAAGTTCTTCCATCGGCTTGGAGAATGTTACGAGGCGGATGGGCAGTTTCGTGACGTCGGATACTTTGCGGATTTTATGGCGCTTGATATTGCTATCCGTCTGGGTGAGTATATCCGTTATCTGGGCGTTGATTAGGGACCTGATTATCTGATACTTGCGTACCTCGTCTTTGAGGTGCGGGTAGATTTTTCGTATTGCCTTCACTTCCTTTTCCCATAGAGGAACTTTTTTTAGATCCTCTTCCTTTATGAGCCGGCTCGCAATGCCATCGTCCAGGTCGTGATTGTCATAAGCGATCTCGTCAGCGACATCAACTACCTGTATCTCAAGTAAAGGAGAAGCGGTGGCTTCAAATGGAAGAGACGGCCTGGGCAGGTCATATGCCGTGGAATGCTTTATTACGCCTTCACGCACTTCATAGGATAGATTAAGGCCTGGAAATTCGGGGTATCTCTCTTCAAGGAGGTCTACGACGCGCAACCCTTGAGTATTATGGTCAAATCCGCCATAGTCCTTCATTATTTCGCGCAGCGCGTCCTCGCCTGAGTGGCCAAACGGCGTGTGGCCAAGGTCGTGGGCCAATGCTATCGCTTCTACGAGGTCTTCATTGAGTTGTAAAGCCCTGGCGATAGACTTCGCTATCTGGGCGACTTCCAATGTGTGGGTAAGACGCGTTCTGTAATGATCGCCTTCGTGGTTTACGAAGACCTGGGTCTTATACTCCAGCCGCCTGAATGCAGTTGAGTATATTACTCTATCCCTGTCGCGCTGATAGCATGACCTGTAAGGATGCTCCGGCTCTTTATGCAGCCGGCCTTTAGAATCTTTGCTCTTCTTGGCATACGGTGCTAAGAGATCTTCTCTCTTTTCAAGGTCTATTCGTTTGAACATGGAGTTCCATAGTGTCATTACTTCGGGCTATCGCCCTCGCAATGACGATTTATAAATTTTATACATTACACCGAGTGATTCAGATATCACTTTGGTGCCGGAGGCCGCCGGCATAAAGTTCGTGTCACCCGTCCATCTGGGCACTATATGTATGTGCATGTGGCCGGCAAAACCCGCTCCTGCCGCCTTACCTATATTAAGCCCTATGTTATAGCCGTGGGGTTTGATCTTTTTATCAAGGACCTTCTTCGTCTTTACCACCAGATCCATCAGGTCCACGAGCTCCTCCGCTTTCAGATATTCCAGGCTCTTTACGTGTCTTAAGGGCGCCACCATGACATGGCCGTTATTGTAAGGGTAGATATTCAGCATCGAAAAAGAGCATCTTGTCTTTTCCAGCACATAATCTTTGGGGTCACAGAATACGCACTTCTTCTTTTTACGTGAATATATGTATTTGCTTCTCCATGGAGCCCATAAATTATCCATTTAAACTCCCATCGAAACTTGTTGAAATTAAGAAATTGATAGAAATTTGTTGTTTGTTACGTGGACAATGAATTTCCTAATTTTAATTAATTTCTATTAGTTTCTACTTCTGACTTTAATTTCAATTTCGCATCTTCGAAAAACGGTTGTGCAAATTCAGATGTCCAGGTCTTCTCTTCAAAAGGCCTCTCTCCGACCGTCTTAAGGAATTTTTTAAACTCTTCCGCGTAGCTCCCATAAATATGGAAACTGTCGCTTATATCTACGTATCTTCCCACCAATACCTCTTTTTTTATTCTCTTCGATATCTCTCTGGCTATCATGGCCTGAAGATCCGTGAGCGCGAATATATTCATGAAGCCCGCCTTATATCCGTCGCGGGATCTCCAGTGCGTATTCATATTCAGCGACAGCCTTCCGTCGCCCATCTCTGTCAGCCTGCACCATATGCGCTGAAGGCACGGCGGATCGTCAGTCACAGGGTCTATCTTCGGATTCCATGTTATCGCCTGCGCCCGGCGCGAATAAGGCGTCTCGGAGAGCTTGCGTATCATATAATCCACCTGATCCACTATTTCGCCCTCAGTCCGGTATCCGAAGAGCCTCTGATGATAAGTGTATGTCCATTTGCCTTCTTCCGGTTTGATCCAATGGTCGTGAATGCCCAAAACGACTTCCTGCCTGTAGACTTCCAGGTCTTCCAGTCCTCCGGGAAATGCCCTATGGATACGCGGTTCCGCCATAGGCTCATCGACCGCCATTATCATGGTGCAGTCTTTGCTCGATGGATCTAAAGGCTTATCGTATTCCGTCTTTATCGATAACCCGTCTCTCCATGTAGCGATAACAGCCTTCTCCCATACTTCCGGCAGCGTCTTGCCTTCTATCTTGATTACCGGTATGTCCCGCACCCCGCTCATTCCTTTCTTTTACACAAAATTTTTACTTATTTATTCATATTTATCATATCCACGCCGCAAAAAAATACGCTCCGGGTAAGAATGGGCGGGGTTCACCGTCACAATTCTATAATAGTGCCTTCTACTTTTTTATCCGTGACTTCAAGAATGCCGTAGGAGTTCTTTGACGCGAATATCTTGTCCGTAGGGCTTCCCGGGTTAAAATAGAGTATTCCGTCCTTCTTTACATTCATAGCCGCATGAGAATGGCCGAAGTCCAGGACATCAATCTTATCGAACTCTCTGCGCACCGTAGGCATTATTTCGGACGGAGCCCCGTAACCATGTATAAGACCTATCTTGAATTTTCCTATATTGATAACCTCTTTAGTCTTCAACGCCATACAGAGTTCTTTAGAGTCCATATTTCCGCAGACGGCCTTAGTCTCTTTCAGGGATCTAAGTTTATCAAGCACGTCCGCGCCTATAAGGTCCCCGGCGTGAAATATCATATCCACGCCCTCTATCGCTTTATATATCTCTTGCGGCAGATCCTGCGCGGCGATCGGAATATGCGTATCTGAAAGCACCAGTATTTTCAAAATGCCACCATCCTGATCTTACCATAAAAGCCGAGAAGTCCGTTAAGCGTGGCTAAATCCCATATCGATAGTTTAAGTTCTTTTGCCAGAAGCTTGGAGTTCTCATCCATTCCCCTTAACGGTATGATTATCTTGTTCGCTATCTTGTAACCGGAAGATTTTATATTCCTTATATAGTCTATGATATCGTTCTCCCTGACGGGTTCTTCATAAGCCTGAACCAGCCATGAGCTTCCTCTGAAGGTAGCGGCTATGAACTGTTTTTGTCCGGAAGACTCTTTTACTTCGACCTTCGTAAAATGCGGAAGCTTGATATGCCTGGCGCCTATCTGGACCAGCTCATTGGAGAACGCATTGAAGAGCTGGGCTATCTTGGCGGTGGCATCCTTTTGCGATTCGGCTAAAAAATCCGAAACGTACTCCTTCATTTCGGATACAAAAATATCGTTTCTGTTGAATATGCCGTCGACCAGGATCTCTCGCCTCCTCTGGTATACCGACTTCAGCCAGAAAGCCAGTACGGGATCGTCTATTTTGTAGAATACGCCGCTCTTTTGTATGAATCCCAGCTGGGACAGCTCGAGAAGGTCCTTCGACACATCGGCCTGTTTTGATCTTATATTCTTCGATATATCGGATAGCTTATTTCTTCCGGACGCTATCGAAACCAGGATAGCAAAATATCTCTCCTTGTATTTGGTATCTATGAGATCCAGTATAAAATTGAGGCAGTATTGATGTATAACGCCATTGGCATTGTATATGAGGTCTATGACGGCCTGGACAGCTATATCGTTGTCTATGAAGTTAGTCATCCTCTCCTGGGCAATCTCTTTAGATCTTCTCAATATCTGGTTAAGATAGAAAGGGTTGCCGTCCGTAAACGCGATGAAGAATCTCTTTAACGCGTCATCTGCCTCGAAACCTGAAACTTGAGTCTCTATGTATTTTTTCGCGCCCTGGGTATCGAAGCCGGAAACTTTTACTATTTCAAAATTTCCGAAGAGGAGCGAAAGCTTTTCGGAGAGTATCTTCTTGAATACCTGATTTCGGGAGGAGGAGACTATGTACATCGTGTCCTTCTGTATCATTATCACTTTGCCGAAATTCAGGAAAGGGTTCTTTACGCCTATATGCTCGAGATTGTCAAATTCATCGAGTATCACAACGCATGAGCGCTTTAGCTCCTCTTTAAGAGCGGAGGTAAGGCTTAATAGGTTGAAATATGCTTCATCGAATTCGCCCTTATCGACGCATGAATTAACATTCCTTATGGCGGAATATGTCTTTGGTAAGAGCTCCTGGGCCTTATCAAGTAGATTTTCGAGCTCAAATCCCACAACCTCCCCGGTCTTTGTAAGGGCGTTATAGAG
>JAPLMG010000302.1 GCA_026387165.1 Candidatus Omnitrophota bacterium | reverse complement strand
GTATAGATTCTTCGTCGGGATTCATTTCATTCATCCCTCCTCAGAATGACAAATATGATTTCGAATCTCAAAATGAGTTTGTCGTCTGATGTTATTAGCTAATCTGAATGCAAGTGATATAAACAGTAAAATACCGCTAATGATATTAGCGGTATTTTTTTTATTTTTAACCATTCTGGGCCTCGCGGTCCACGGAAATTCAACGGAAGAGGCTTCCTACGGTGACGCCATAGTCGTCGCCTCAAGCGGCGATGCGCGTACGCTCGTTCCGATCTTAGCCTCCGACTCTGCTTCAAGCGACATATGCGGCTTTGTCTTTAACGGCCTTGTTAAATACGATAAGAATATCGAGCCGGTTGGCGATCTTGCCGAAAGCTGGGATATCGAGGACTTGGGGAAGACGATAATATTTCATTTAAGAAAAGGAGTACGCTGGCATGACGGGAGAGCCTTTACTTCGCGCGATGTAGAGTTTACCTATAAAAAGCTGATAGACCCCGATGTGAGAACACCTTACAGCGGGGAGTATGAACGCGTAAAAGATTTTGTTCTTATCGACGACTATACCGTAAAGATAACGTATAAAGAACCTTTCGCGCCGGCCGTCTCCAGCTGGGGTATCCCGATAATGCCGGAGCACTTATTAAAGAACGAAGATCTTAATAAAACTAAATTTTCGCGCTCTCCGATAGGAACGGGGCCGTATAAATTTAAGTCATGGAAGACGGGTGACAAGATAGAGCTCGTATCCAATCATGATTATTTCGAAGGCAGGCCGTATATAGACAGATATATCTATAGGATAATCCCGGATGAAGCTACGACCTTCCTGGAGCTTCAGACCCAGGGCGTCGATATGTCGCTCTTAACGCCTCTGCAATTCACCCGCCAGACGGATAATAAAGTTTTTAAAACACATTACAATAAATTCAAATATCAGAGCTTCGGGTTCACATACATGGGATACAATCTGTCGGATCCGAGATTTCAGGATGTGAGGGTCAGACGCGCGATAAATTACGCTGTGAATAAACAAGAGATAATAGACGCGATATTCTTTGGGCTGGCGAGGATAACCACCGGGCCGTTCGTTCCCGATTCATGGGCGTACAATAAGGACGTGAAACCCGCATCTTATGATCCTATCGAAGCGAAGAGACTTTTAAATGAAGCAGGCTGGATAGATGCCGACGGCGATGGCTGGTTAGAGAAGGACGGAGTAGAGTTTGAGTTTACCGTACTTGTGAATCAGGGGAACGCCGAACGCCAAAGAAGCGCCGAGCTCATGCAGAAACAGCTTAAAGTAGTCGGTATAAGGATGAAGATACGCGTTATCGAATGGTCCAGCTTGATAAACGAGTTTATCGAGAAGAGGCGCTTTGAGGCGGTGCTGATGGGCTGGTTCTTATCGCGCGATCCGGATTGCTATGATATCTGGCATTCGTCCAAGACTCGGCCGGGCGAATTCAATTTCGTCGGGTATAAGAATGAGAGGGTTGATGGTCTATTGGAAGAGGGCAGGCGCACATTCGATCAATCGAAGCGCGCCGTCGTTTATCATGAGATTCACAAACTCATCTATGAGGATCAGCCGTACCTCTTCCTCTATACAGCCGACGCGCTTCCGATAGTAAACTCGCGTTTCAAAGGCGTCGAATCGTCGCCCATCGGCATAGGATACAACTTTATCAAGTGGTACGTGCCGAAGAGCGAACAAAGGTACAAGTAATTTTTTCGCTTCAGACGGCGGACCTTGCGAGGGATACGCCTGCGATGAGAATGCATTTGTCATGCCCGCGAAAGCGGGCATCCAAGAATGTAATTTATAAACCATGAAACAATATTATGTGTATATGCTTGCAAGTAAGAAACATGGAACACTATATATAGGTATTACCAGTGATTTGGTAAAAAGGGTATGGGAGCACAAGAATAATATGGTTGAGGGTTTTACCAAAAAATACAATATCCACAGGCTCGTATATTATGAGATTACCAGTGATGTTGAAAGTGCAATAATAAGAGAGAAGCAAATGAAAAAATGGAATAGGCAATGGAAGATAGAGCTTATTGAAAAAAACAATTCCGGTTGGAGTGACCTTTATTATAAGTTGATAGCCTGATGATGGATTCCCGATAAAAGCATTCGGGAATGACAACATGTGGATTCCTGCTCCCCGCTTTCGCGGGGACAGGTTTCGCGGGAATGACAACATGTGGATT
>JAPLMG010000011.1 GCA_026387165.1 Candidatus Omnitrophota bacterium | reverse complement strand
ATACGGCCGTCCTGAGGCAGGCGCCTTTCGGCTATATTGAGATTGGCCATTATCTTTATGCGCGATATTATCGCGGATTGAAAATTTTTGATGGCCTGAGGCACTTTAGTCTCGTGGAGAACTCCGTCTATCCTGTACCTGACCATAAGCTCGTCTTCAAAAGGCTCTATGTGAACGTCCGTCGCCCTGTCCCTGTAGGCCTCCAATAACACCTGATTCACGAAATTTATTATGGAGGCGTCTTCCGCCGACTCGCCCAGATCCTGTGTCTCCTGATACTGAATGCTTACGATCTTTTCCTGTGATGTCTCCGGCGTCATCTTCTCTATGGTCTCGGCGCCCACCCCGTAATATTTCTTTATCGCCTCCAGGATATCCTTCCGGCTGGCTAAGCAGGTCTTTATCTCTTTCTTCAGCAAAAGTTTTATATCGTCTATGGTATGTATGTCCAGAGGGTTGACCATCGCGACGGTTATCATATTATTCTCTATTTTTATCGGCATCAGCTCGTAATGGCAGGCGAACTTGGCGGGTATCTCATTTATTACAGCGGCATCTATCCGGGCCTCTTGCAGCCTCACATATTCCACTCCCAGCTGATCGGCCAATACGGTATAGAACTGCTCGGTGGTGATGAGGCCCAATTTTATTAATGTCTCACCCAGCATGTCCTTGTGCTGCTCCTGGTTCAATAGCGCTCTCTCTAAGGACTCCATATTGATGAGCCCCTTTGAGATCAAAAGCTGCCCGATGAGTTCAGGTTGTAACGGCATATGGTCCTTTAGTTTTCATACTTATATAGATTATATCGTCGCAGGCTCATAGTCAAGGATTAAGAACGGCGATATTCTAACCAGGTTAGTATTGGAGAAATCTGCTCGTCTAACCTGGTTAGAATAAAAAACCACTACCCCTCGAGGTGCGCGTCGACGTAGGCGGCCAGGATCTCTCCTACGGTTTCCGGGGGAATCACGGAGAAGTAATGATCTATGATCGCGTGAGCCATCTCGTGTATGATTACGGAGTCTTCTATATCGCTTTCGGATGTGTATATGGTGTTGTACTTATATACGTAAAATGATTTGAAGTCCCCCTGCTTATCGAATATTTTAACAAACTCGCCGTTCAACCCGTCTCTATCCCTAAAGATCTTTATCTTTATCCTGGGTGTTTTTGGATGCATGTCGAGCACATCCTGCACGCGGTTATACAGCTTGTCGAGCCTTTGGCATATCTCCTCTATGGTGGTGACTTCGCCGTACCTCGCCTGCTGGTCAAAATAGAGCGGCCTTTTTGTAAGCTCTCTCTCCAGATCCTCAAGATTTGCCGAAGGATCGTAATAAAGGACAAAAAAATTGCTCTCCACGGAGCTCCAGCCCTCATTATCGGGAAGGGCCTCATCATCCAGAGCAAAAATAACTGAAGAGGATAAGGCCAGACTTAAGAGAGCTGTTATGATTAGCGATGCGACGATTTTTAAAAAAGCGCGATCATTAAACATTGAACTTTGAAATGGCTTCCCTGAGATCCTGAATGCTTTTTTTCGTTTCAGGCGAAGCGTCTTTTGATGAACTTTCAAGAGAAGAGAGTGCCTTCTTTATAGCGGCGGCCCTTAAGCTCAGGGATTGGGCCATGCTATCGAGTTTATAGGCAAGCTCTTTAATTTCGTCACCTCCTCTTAGCTTGAATCTCACATTAAGATTTCCCGATGCAAGCTCATCGATATCCTTACCGATGTGATACAGCGGGCCGGCTATTTTGTGCGACGCGAAGAGCGTCATGATGATGGCCGCGAAACCTATTATTATCATGACCGCGGCGCTGCTCAATAAGACGGAGGGAAGTATATACTCCGCGGTGCTCCTGATGGCAAGGCGGGAATTATCGAATGTGGTAGTGAGGGCGCCTCTTGACATTAAATATATTATCACCCCGGAGATGAACGCTCCCAGGAGAAGAAGAGCGAAAAATTTCAGGATGAAATTCCTCTGAAATTTCTTTTTTATGTAGTAATTCTTCCTTCTATCCGGAATGTTCTTTTCCATGGAATTGTCCTTTTTTGTAGTGGTTGAATTATAAGACCGACTTCGTCATTGAGGCTGTGTCGCAATTCGCGTTTTTTAAGAAAAATAGTACATGTCCCTATTTTTCATTTTAAATTCTCTTTGTATTTCTTTATATTGGCGCTATTTTTCAGATCTTCTATCCACGCGTTCAGAGCCTCCCGCACTCTTCTGTCGCGTACCTCCGGATCGCTTTCGTCTTTACTTATTTCGCGCAATAGTTCCTGCGACCTCTTCTTATATAAAAGCTTCAGAAGAGCCTGCTCCCAATACTTCTCTATCTCTTTTATAAAGGCTTTGTCTTTATCGAAGTTCTGTTTTTGGGCTTCCTGTATCAGGAGCTTCTTAGTTATAAGATCGTCAAGAAGGCTTTCTTTAGCTTTTTCAAGATCGGCAGCCGAAAGGCCGCCCGGTAATTTGCCTTTAGTTTCGGACTCGAAATCAGCGATGGTCAACGTGTAATTATTTATCCTGGCTAAGACCTTATCATCACCGCGGGCAGGCCCGCCTGCCATGACAAAAACGGGAGATAGAAAAATAGATAACAAAATGATCGCGACTGGGACTGCTTTTGGACCGGCCATAGATATTCCTCCTTTATTGGAGCTATTGTACCATGAAAAATGAAAAATAGGGACTGAAAAATAGTGAAAAATAGTGAAAAATAGGGACGGGTTCATTTTTATCAGGAAGTTTTTACACTGAGAAATGAACCCGTCCCTATTTTTACTATTTTTATACGCCGTCTAAATATATTTCTCTTTCGTGAACTGCACATAGTCTATGTAGACGGTCCCCGTATCATTCCCGTCTATTGGATTTGTTCCTTTAAGGCGTATTTGACTGCCTTCAAGGGTGAAGGTTATCTGCTTTATGGAGCTCTTATCGACGTTAAACCCGGGATCCTGCGTCGTGCCCGCGCCCAGAGGTATCTGCCATGACTTGAAAGATGTATCGATAAGATCTGGCGATCTGACGGGAACCGCGTTAACATCTCCGGGGTGCCCTACTCTTACTGCCTTGACAGTACCGTCGCCCTGCTTCAGCTCCACCTTGATCTGCTTAGGATTTCCGCCGGGAGCTCCTCTTACAACGAGATACAGATAATTATATTCGCTGAAATCATGGGGAATGGCTATCCAGCCGTTTTCAGGACTGTCTACAGTATATTGGCCCTGACCATCTTTTTCTTTCGCACCGTTGCCTCCGCCAAACATAATAAAGGTATATGCGGACGACGCAAGAGGAGTGACGTTATAATTTATCTTAAGGCCGTTCTTCACGGGATAAAAATCATTTGTATAGTAATCGGCGCCTGTCCCGTCAGAGAACGAATGGTCGTTGCCGGCTGACGGCGCTGTGCCGCCGGTACCCGTTCCGATATTTCCCCCCAACGCGCAGGTTCCCACCTTGTCCCCAAAATGGTCTATCCTGACCGCCGGGATATCTATGTTTTCGAACATGATGTTATCGATGTAAATTGCCCCCTGCGTATCGCTTCCGTTTGCGGCAGACTGAGAGTTCTCAAAGACGATGACAAGCTCCGACATCCCGCTGAAACCATCCAGGTTGGCGAAATTGTGAAGAGGGATCGTGACTTTTTGCCATGAGGTAGTAACTCCTCCATCCAGATAATCGGTTATGTATACTGATGCCGCATTCCTGTAGTATTTTACGATCCTCTTATCCCAGGTCGTATAAGTACCCTGGGTAGTACTCTTATTTTTAAGTTCGATCTTAAAGAGTTCCGGCTTTGTCCCGGAAGCGCCTTTTACATAGAAGGATAGCGCGGTATATTTGATCGGACTGACCAAACTCTCTCCGAGCATTGAGCTGCTATATCCCGCGTAACTGCCAACATGGTTTACATTGTACTCAATCTTCAGCGAGCGTCCTGTGCCGCCATATACTATGCCGGCATCATCTACATAAGTAGCCGTGCAGCTCGCGGTAGTGCCTTCCTTGGCAAATGCCCCGGTAACGCCATTCCATGCGTTTAATATCGTTCCTGAGTTAAAATCATCCAAAAGCGCTTTGGGCCCCAGAGAAGGCACCTCGCCCTGGCTGGTGATCGAAGCAGGGCTGCCTAAGGGTTGATATGCCGAAATGTCGGCGCTCAACCCTCCAGTTAAGGCTATCATAACCGATATTATGAGAATACGCCTTGCAATCATTTTAATGCCGCCTTTCCGTCTTCACCCACCTCGAATATCTTCTCCAACGCCGCCGTCTTCTCCACGTCCAATTCTTTGCCATATTTTATCGTGACCGATGCTTTGTATTCACCCGCCTTGAGTCCCGCATTGTCCCATGAGGCATTGTACAGTATCTCCTGGCCCGGCAGAGCGAGCTCACCGGACTCCATATCAAGCTCGATAAGCTTCTTCCCCGCCTCATCCTCTATCGTAACTTTCCCCGCAGGCCTGATGTGGACATTTCCTTTATTGCTAACGCTGGCTCCTATTTTAAACATCTCCTTGGTCTTTTCATTGAATTCATTTGAAACTGCGATACTTTTTATCTCGGCGTCAACGATCTCCGTGCCCTTGATCGCCACATAGAGAACACCGCCTAATCTTGCTTTTATACCCTCTGAAGGCTTACCGTCTTCGGTCAATACGCTCGACGTAAAAAATATCTGCGCCACCAGTTCGCCTTTGACATCTTTGGGAACTTTTATCCTGAGCCTCAGCTTCTTTATCTCCTTCGGCTTGAGATCAAATTCGTATATATCAAACTCCACCCAGTCCTTGATCCCGAGCTTACCGTAATCGTAGGCCTCTTTGAACCAGTTCTCCGGCTCCACAACTATATGAGCGGGCTGGTTAGTGTCGTTCTGAACATAATAATCGGCGTCGGCGATCTCACCCGGAGGCAGCCGCACTTCGAAGCGGGCCGGACCGATCGTCAAGGCAAATAAATCCCCACCGTAAAAAAGCGCGCTTAAAACTATCGCAATAATAAAACCATATTTTTTAAGCATTTAAAAATCTCCTTACTAACTGTTAACAATATCTATCGTCAGCTTGTTTGTCGTATAAGTCTGCGCAGGCGCGCCCGTATAATCTACGGCAAGATATACGTACAAAGTATTGCCGACCGGGATCGTAGTCGGCCAATAGCCCTTGCCGTCATCCGAAAAAGGTACCGGCGCTCCGAGTTCACCGCTGGAGTTAATTAACGTCCTGTAATTCGGGCTGTACTCATCCTTGCTCCAATCGCCGTCGCTCTTATCCATCATGAACGCGAACTCCGCCCTGTCTCCATCATTGCCCGGCATGTCGATCGTGAGCCCGTTTGTGTCATACTCCGGGGTCTCCGTGCCGTTGTAGTATCCCTTCGCATGGTCCCACACTTGCCATATAACAGGAACACGGTAACCGGAATTTGACGTTCCGACAAGCCCGTTGGCCCTCAAGTCGGCCGGATCTTCCGGCATCTTACCCGTAAATTTAGGATTGGCGTCGGCGGCCAGGTTATCCGTATATATCTGCATGCCCCACGAATTCATGGTTGACTTGTAATTACTTATCTCTATATACTGCTTGGCAAGAACCATAGGAGCGTCAAAAGTGGTCGATCCGAAATCGATAGACGCGGCCTGCGCGCCGGATGCGCCGTCTATAATCCTGATATCCATGGTCGTCCCGGAAATAGTGCTAATGTTAAAATCAACCTCGTCAAGATATACGATGATCTGCTTTCCGTCTGTTTCTGAAGTTATTTCCAGTTTGTCGATCTTGGATCGATCGACTCTGGCAAGCTGTTTTCCCGGGCCAAGGTAGAATAACAGGTTCTGCCACAGGTCGGCCGTGGGAGAAACGATCGAAACAGATGCCTGGCCGCCATCGCTATCTTTCAGTTTCATCTGGAATTTTGCGCCGGCAACATCGCTCCTGACTCTCAATGAGAATATGGTGGCATCGCTTATATTTGTATTCTTCAGTTCTATGGTGTTCTTTTCTCCGTTATTAAGTGTGATCTTTCTCACCTTTCCTACGGTGCCGTCGTATTTGACGAGCTCGAAGTACGCGGCGTCCGCTAGCGGCGCATCAGAGGTATTGAGCGTATTACCCGCAAAAGTATTGGGATCGTGCCCGTCGCCATAGTCTAAGCGATACGACCCGGTCGCGGCGCTTACTTCAGCCGAATTCTGGGAATCTCCTGACGGATCATTTTCCTTAGCGGCCTTAACGACATAGTAATAGCTCTTCCCGGTCTGTAAGCTGCTGTCGGTATATGACGTAGATGTCACTGTAGCGATAGGAGTAGTGTCATAAGTACCTTTAGGCGTCTGCGAGCGATAGACTTTGTATTTCGCGGCATAATTTACGGCCTTCCAGCGCAGCTTGATCTTGTCATTGCCGAACGCCGCGGCTCCGGCATCCTGCGGCACAGTCAATTGCGGCGGCTCGGTCTTTATCAGTTCAAGGCCATCCCACCGTATCCACTTACCCTTCAACGGGTCATCAGCGCTTAAACCGGGATGATAGATCGTGATCCTATTCCACCCGCTCTGAACAGCATAGCCGGACGTAGTGCTCTGCTGACCCGTGCGCAATGGGTCATCAAATATCATGGCCTGCGGACTGCCCACGCCGCCTGCAAAGACCTGCACGTGCGTATCTATGTTTTTATCCGTTTCCAGAACTTTTAACACGAGAGCGGCGTAATCTGCCTCGGCGGCCGTAGTGTAGAATAGTATGTCCGTAAAATTCTCCACATCCTTATTTACCGCCTGTTCAAAGCTCGCTACATTCGCGCCGATGAAATATGTATCATCCACCCTATACTCGTTGCCGAAGAGAATTTTTACATCAGACTGAACGTCTCTGGCAAAGGTCCATGTGTTATGCTCCGCGGGGCTGGCTATCTCGATATTCTTCCATGCGAGCCATCGCGCGCGGCTGTCACCGGCTATTCCCTTATATTGAAGGGTTACGACGTTGGCATCGTTGGGCTTAAGGTCCCGATAGTCGATCGGGATATATTTCATGAGGTCGGCCGTCTTTCCACCCTGCAGGTATTTGAAATCGACGTCGAACGGATCGCCGCCATTGACATTGACCGTTACGGTTACCGTATGGTCCAGGAGCGAATTATCCATGTAAGAATGTATTGCCAAAAGATACGGCGCGCTTTGCCTATCGGTCAAATTGAACTTCACTTCGAATGACGGGTTGTTTGCATCCAGCTTACCCATGCGGAATCCGGATTTCTCGCCCGTGTCATCAACCTTAACATTGCAGGCCTTGTCCGTCGAGAATTCCATCAGCCCGACGATCTTGTCCTTCAGCGGAGTGCCGCCTATATCAAAATTCGAGAAATGATCCCATATCAGGCCTGTCCTGTTATTTTCAGCCATGACAAGAGTGATTCCCATGTCGATGCCGCAATAGTAGTTCGATATGAAATGAAGGTTATCGAGGCCGGTATTGATACGGAAAGAGTTGGCAAAACCGTAGTCACCCCAGACGCCTCTTCCCAAGAAGCTGTCGTAGACGTCCTTCATCTTATCCAACGCGCGCAGACATTCATCCGGCAATATCGCTATCGACCCGCCTGCCGCGGCCGGGAAGACCGTGCCGTCGGCTCCTTGGACATCCTTGGAAGGAATGACAACGCCTGCCGGATACGCGCCGTACGTCACATATGTCTGGCCGCTAACGTATCCGCTCGTCAATCCCCACATCTCCATGTCGTTCGCGAAGCTCCCGGCATGATCATTACAATATCTCTTATTTGCCCTGGTCGCTTCAACAGAATTCTCCCACCAATCTACGCCCTGAACATCGTAGAGCGCGTTATTATTCGCATCTTTAAAGTTAAAGAAAGCCTGCGTGTATTGATAGGTAAATAACGCGCCGAAGTACGACTTGACCATCGGGTTGCCGCTGCCGTCCTTGCCATAGTTACCAAGTTCGCGCCTTATCGCGTAGAATGTTTCAGGCGGTATATTGTGTTTCTGACCGGCGGGTGCCGCGGGATCCACGGGTGCCACGGCAGCTAGGAGATAGATCAGGAGGCCTTCGCTATTATAATCCCAATGGCTGCGCCGCCCAGCGTCCTGCGCAGGCGGATTCTGTTGTCCATCCAGCGCGGCGTATTCGGGTTTCCACTCCATATACATCTGGTTATAATACTGATTCGCGACTACGAAGCCATTCTCGACCGTCGGATTAGTGTCAAGAAACGCCGACCAATTCACATTGCTGTATATCCGGAGCGCCTTGTCCTTAATATCTCCGCCGAAATAGTCACCGGCAGTCAATGCGCCGGCTATCAGGATCGCCGTATCTATCGTCGATACTTCGGAAGCAAAATTGGACTCTGTCCATCGCTCACCAGCCTCGATCGTCTCTGTGGCGGCAATATTCACATAATGGTAGAAGAAGCCGTCCCTGCCCCATTTCGCCGGATTATTCTGCTGTTCGCCCTGGATGAAGAGCAGTTTATCCATTATCAAGTTTACCCTATCTTCAATATCTTCCGGCGTAATGGCGGCGCCTCTGACATCGGGATCGCTATGCGCGACGCACATTGCCGCAAGGCCGAATCCGGTCGCTGCCATGCTCGCCATGTTGTACCGTGTATCTGATGTGCGCACGCCTGGGGTAGAGTCGACCAATAGCCGGTCGCGTACAAAACCTGTCTCCGGATTGTCAGTCTCGTTCCAGAAGTAGCCGAAGGATTTTTGTATGATCTGGTCGCTTATAGATTGCTCAATAGTGACCGTGACGGTAGCCGAGCCGCTCTCGAGCAGTCCGTCAGTGGCCTTGTATGTGAACGAGTCGGATCCGGTGTACCCGGTAGCCGGGGTGTACCTTATCAGGTTGCCGACTATCACCGCGGAGCCGTGAGAAGGCTGAATGAGGCTTGAAGCAGATACCGTGAGGGCGTTCCCATCTATGTCGGAATCGTTCGACAGCACATTTATGTCGGTGAATGTGTTGATAGTCGTGGCCGTCGAGTCGTTGGCTGCTACCGGAGCGCGGTTTACGGCGTTTACGATGATGCTTACCGTAGCGGCGCCGCTCTCGAGCAATCCGTCAGTAGCCTTGTATGTGAACGAGTCGGATCCGGTGTACCCGTTAGCCGGGTTGTATCTTATCAGGTTACCGACTATCACCGTAGAGCCGTGAGAAGGCTGAGTGAGGCTTGAAGCCGATACCGTGAGGGCGTTCCCGTCAAGGTCGGAGTCGTTCGACAATACGTTTATGTCGGTGAATGTGTTGATAGTCGTGGCCGTCGAGTCGTTGGCTGCTACCGGAGCGTGGTTTGTAGATCCCTGCGTAACATGGATCGTCCAGCTATGCGTGACAGCGGCATTGTGGCCGTCGCTGACTGAAACCTCCAGCGGATAGTCTCCGGCAACTTTTATTGAATCAATAAACGCGCCTGAACTTAAATTGGCGTCTGATGGCGGAAACGCAACGTGATTGAATTTCCAAGTGTACGACAGGATGTCGAGTTCAGGGTCAGCCGCTGTTACACCAAAACTGAAACC
>JAPLMG010000197.1 GCA_026387165.1 Candidatus Omnitrophota bacterium | reverse complement strand
TGTATACGATGATGCAGGCACAGACTAACCTTAAGATAGTAAACAAGGAATACTCCAGAATTAAAAACGAACTTATATTGCAGGTTAAAAAAGGATATTATACTTTTGCGAAAGCGAAAGAGAACTTTAGGCTGCAGCAGGAGCTTTCGGGCGAGGTTTCACGGATAAGCGACATGGTGATAAAGCAGTTTGAGGCGGGCATAATCGCGAACCTGGAATTATTGAATGTGAATTCACAGATGAACCAGATAAGATTCCAACATACCTCGGCTAAAGGGGACGTTGAGGTGGCGGAGCTTATATTGAAACAGGCGATGAATTTGGACGCGCGAGAGAGGATAGACATAGACGCCCTACCCGTTATTGATAAAGTGGAGATAGATTTCAACAAGATACTCTCCGATGCCCTGGCCTACAGGCCGGAAATGCAGATCAATGCCATGATGATCCAATACTATATCTATGAACAGAAAGTCGCCAGGTCTAAGAGTTGGCCCAAGATAGATTTCATAGGCTCATTCGGGATGGCCAAGGAAGAGTATATATCGAAGGATTCTCAGGGGCCGGATCCTGCCACGAACACTATTGATGCGGATCAGAAGATGCTGCAGCAGTGGTATGGGGGCGTGAAATGCAGTATCCCGCTATGGGGGTCGACGGGAGAATATTCATACACGAAAGAACAGTGGGCCCCTGTTGTAGCGTCTTACCGCGGGACTTCAACGATAACGAATTCATACAAGTTTAATTTCTTGGATAACCTCGCGCAGTTTTCCGATAAAGCCTCGGCAGACGTGGATATGGACAAGGCGCGGCAGGAGCTTATAAAGACAAAACAGGATGTTACTCTGGAGACGAAAGAGAGCTGTTTCAATTATGAGAAATCGCTTATGCAGCTGGAGACCGCGATAAATAAGGTTAAGTATCAGGAGAGCGATCTTGAGCTTACCAAATTCAGGCGCCAGATGGACGAAGCGCAGGATTCCAACGTTATAGAAAGCATGATAAAACTCGCGCAGGAAAAGTTCGGTTATGTACAGGCCATAAGCGATTGTCGTATAGCTATAGCAAGCATAAGCAAGGCGGTAGGGCTGCCGGATTATTTTGACCGTGGGCCAGAACTGAACAACAAGAAGTAAAACCTTTCGACAGAGACTCAAGGTTTTGGGGCTTGAGCGCCCTTCGACAAGCTCAGGACTGTCCTGAGTTTACCGAAGGACGAAGTCGAAGCATGAGGCGATTATTATGAACCCCGCCCCTTCTTAGAGAAGGTGCGGGGAGAGGGGAAGGTGCGGGATGAAGATACCGGACTTGAAGATCATCAAAGAGAAGATGAAAAGTGTTGATATCAAGCGTTTCAAATTTAACAAGAAGACGTTTTTCATGATAGTCATAGCGCTGATAGCGCTTGTCGTCGTCGCGAGAACGACGGGTAATATCCAGAAAGTCCTCTTCAAAAAGAAGGCCGACATAGCGTCTAAGTCCAAGCCCATAACTTTTGAAGAAGACGCTACGGCGGTGAAGGCGTACAAGATAAAGAGGATGGATTTTAAGGACACTCTTCCCGCGCTCGGCAATATAAAGGGGTTTAAGGAGATAGATCTTAAATTTCAGGTTCCGGGTATAGTGGAGAGTATAAACTTTGAAGAAGGGGAGAAGATCCAGGAGGGCGACATAATCGCCAGCCTTAACCAAAAAGACGCGCTTCTTAAACTAAAATATGCCGAAATAGAATTGAGCAAAAATAAGAAACTTTTTGAATTAGGCGCGATAAACTCTATAAAGATGGAGCAGTCCAAACTGGAGTACGAATCCGCAAAGAGCGATCTCGACAAAACGAATATTTACGCGGTCACCAACGGGCTCATGGGGCCCAGATCCATGGATGTGGGCAGTTATTTTAATCCGAGCGAGACCGGCGACAAGACAGGAATTTTTATTCATGTCGACAAGGTATATGCCGAATTTAATATCATAGAGAAAGATATACCTAAAATATCGCTTGGCCAAAAGGTTGAAATTTTTGTTGACGCGTACCCCGGCAACCTGGAACTTCAATTCTATCTCTTTAAAGCCTTTTATGTTTCCCAGGGCCGGAAGCGTATCCTTGAAATCCATCCTCTGTATCTTGTACGCCTTCACCGCCGTAGCATCATCTTCAAAAGTGATAGGCTTGGACTTGGACGCTATGTCGGCCTTCTTTTTAAATAGCACCTTCTGAA
>JAPLMG010000112.1 GCA_026387165.1 Candidatus Omnitrophota bacterium | reverse complement strand
AGACCTCCACTGGGATATCACGATGATGGTCCGCAGCCGCGGGAGGATAGAAGGGTTGTGGCGCAGCGCGGCGCCCGTAGATAGCGGCGGCGTAAGATATCATTATTTTAAACCCGAAGAGCTCCTGCTCTATCTTTCGGCGCATCTGGTAAATTCCGGCGCCTTCCGGCAATTGAGGCATATCCGCGATATCGAGCGGCTGATCGAAAGATACGGAAATGAAATAGACTGGAATAGCGTCGTCGGGAAAGCGCGCGAATGGCGCCTCTCGGGCTCGCTATACGCGGCCCTCGTACTTATCAGGCAATCTTCGGGTTTTGCGGAAAAATGGGAAAATGTTTTGCGGGAGCTTAAAATATCATTGCCGAAGCGCTTATTTATACGGTTCTTCGCCGATAAAAAAGTCGTCACAGGCGACGGGTTCAGGCGGAGGTTCCTGGACGCTTTCCTCAGTTATACCTTCTTCGAGATCGTCGAGGCGGCCTCTCTCAAAGATTATCTTGATATCTTCAAAAGGGTATTCTTCCCTCCGAGAGAAACGATCGGAGGATCGGGCTATTGTCTGAGGATCGTCAAGGGAGCCGTAAAACTGGCCGGACGGATTATCCCATGATAGCAGCAGTGTAATAGTCCAGAGGCTGTGTCGCAATGACGAAAAACACGAAAGCGCCCAATTATCTTGACACTACTAATCATTGCTGTCCAAATTAGCGTTTTACCCTCGACGGAAAAGGCATTTTGAGATTCGATCTTTGCATACCCCTCACCCTTACCCTCACCCCGAAAGGGGAGAGGGGATTTACTCATACCCCAAAGGGGGAGAGGATTAAGGTGAGGGGGAAATTGTGCTAATTTGGACAGCAGTGACTACTAATAGCACCTCCCCCTTGCCTAATTGTCCTATATATAGTATAATTACACAAAGAAGATACTGCAATCACATAAGGAACAGAGGACTATTAGTTGAATCGAAAGACACTCATAGCCTTTTTGGCTTGCTGCTTAGCCGCCGTGAGTTTGCCGTTTTGGAATGTTTTTGCCCAAATTCCCAGGGAATTCACAAGGCTCAGGAGCACATATCAGGGCATATCCCCGACATCTCAAATGCTGTCACCTACAGGCGAACGCGTCGTCGAATACTACATAGCGCCCAACGACAAATTAGAAATATTTGTATGGCAGAACGCGGACCTGACAAAAGATGTCTCTGTCCGGCCTGACGGCAAATTGTCCTATCCGCTGGTGGGCACGATCAATGCGGCGGGATTGACGCTGGACCAGCTCCAGAATATCATACAAGAGAAGCTCGCGGTTTATGTAAGGTTTCCGCAGGTGATCGTTTCCCTGTTAGAGTCCGCGGGTAATAAAGTCGTGGTCCTGGGGCAGGTGAACTACCCAGGCATATTTACGTTTAAGGGCAACGCGATAAGCCTGATAGAGGTCCTGGCAATGGCCGGCGATTTTACTGTGGACAGCAGGAGGGAGAGCGTGATGGTGATAAGCGATAATTTTAGCGAGAATCCGAAGGTGCGGAAGATCAATCTCCTCACCGCCATAAGGAACGGCGTGGCCGATACGAATATTTTTCTCAAGCCTGATGACGTGGTATACGTGCCTCGTTCGACCATAGCCGACGTCAGTAAATTTTTTACTGATATACAGCCGGTCTTGAGCGGGCTTACGACCGTAATGGGCATGGGATCGGCCTTCACCGGTAACGCTCTCGCGCTGAAAGCATTCTTCTGGCACAGGAATTTAAAGGTAATAAGCGGCAGCGATTAACTTTTAAAGGATAGGGCGATGCAGCTATACGAATTAAACCTCAGGGATTACTGCAACATATTCCTAAAGCGGAAATTCCTGATCATCATATCCTTCCTGGTGGTCTTTTTGAGCATCTTCACATATACGAACCTCCAGACGCCTGTATATAGCGCGAGCGTCCTCGTAAAGATCGATCAGAGCTTGAATATTCCCGAGATGATATTCCCGTCCAATATGCGCTACCGTATGGGCGGGGAGGCCGAGACAAACCTCGCGGATTGTACAAGACAGATCATCAGCCGGCCTGTCCTCGAGATGGCGGCTAAGAGTTTAGGGTTGATCAAGGATGGCATTCCCGATAGTGAAAAGAATGAGGTGATAAGCGCCATATCCGTCAAAGTGACTGCAGCCGAGATAGATAAGACAAGCATGATACGTCTGCAGGTCAGCTCAAAGGATCCTCAATCTGCCGCCGACCTCGCCAACAAAATAGCCGAAGCTTTCAAGAAGATGAGCCGGGAGCAGAAGAACCAGCAGGCCTATAACGTGAGGGCCTTCATTGAAAAGACACTTGAAGACATCTCAAAGAAGCTGAGAGAGCAGGACGAGAGACTGCGCGACCTTACCATGCGCGGCGCGGTAGGAACGGGTGTCAATATCGTAAATCAGATCTATGAGCTTGAAAAGAAGCGGGATGACCTGATGACCAGGTTTACCAAAAGGCATCCCGAAGTCGTCCAGCTGGATCAACAGATAGTGGAGACGAAAGGGACCCTCAAGAGCCTGCCGAAAGAAGAGTTCGAATACGGCATATTAAAAAGGGACATTACCATAGACGAAGCGCTCTATACCAACCTGAAACAAAAATTGCCTGAGGCGCAGATCAAAGAGGCGGAGAAGGTCGATAATGTCCTGATCATAAATCCGGCCATCACGCCGCGGGCCCCCTCATATCCCGATAAAGGCAAAAATTATGCCGCGGGCATCGTCCTCGGGCTCGTCCTCGGTGTGGCCATGGCCCTCATAACCGAAAACATAGATACGTCTATAGGGCGGGTCGAGGATATAGAGAATTTTATAAAGGTCAGCGTCCTCGGAGTCATTCCGTTCTGTTCCCGCAAAGATGAAAGTACGCACGGGGGTAAGGGCCGGTGGGGGAAATTGCCCGGGGCATTTATCAAGTATTTGAAAAGAGGCCCGTTCGCAAAAGCGAAAAACAGAAAAGATATAAAATGCGAAGTCCTGATCTCCGCGCTCGATCAATCCTCGAGATCGATCTTTCTGGAGGCGTTCAGGATATTGAGCATCAACATCCAGGTCCTGTTCGGAAAGGGCGAGAAGATCAGGAACAAGGCGATATTGATAACGAGCTGCAATCCCGAGGAAGGAAAGAGCATAGTCAGCTGCAACCTCGCCATGATAATGGCGCAGATGGGGTACAGGACCCTTCTCATAGACGCCGATTCGCGCAGGGCCAATGTTCATAAGATATTCGGGTTGAAGACGAAGGAAGGCGGGCTTTTGGATATACTCATGGGCAAGGCGGAATTCGACTCCGTGATCAGGACCGCGACCGATATAATGCTCGGGGAGACGGACGCCGGCCAGGTCATAGACCGGCCGTGGCTGAATAATCTCAATATTCTCACCGCCGGCGCGGTATTCCCGAATCCCGCGAATCTTTTTAATTCCGAAAAGATGGACGAGCTTCTGAACCATTGCAGGAAAAGATACGACTTAGTCATAATGGATACTTCGCCTGTCCTGGCCGTCAGCGAACCCTCTATTCTTATGCCCAAGGTTGACGGAGTGCTCTTAGTCTACAAGGCGGGCTCAACATCCCGGCTTGCCTTGCGCCGCGCAAAGATACAGGTCGAGAGCATCAAGGGGCCCGGTTCCCTTTCGGGAATAATACTGAACAATGTCATGCCTGAGGTTGGCGTCGATACCTATTATTATTATAACAAACGGTACTACGGCGAGAAAGAGATTCCGGCGGAGGCTAAAGAAAAAAATGTATGAGAAATATTGGGCCCTGGCTGAAAAGCCTTTCGAGAATACCCCCAATCCCCGTTTTATGTACTACTCTATCAAGCACGAAGAAGCTCTCACGCGCCTTTTGTACGCGATAAAGGAAGAGAAGGGCTCCGCGATGCTGACCGGCGAAATAGGCTGCGGCAAGACTATATTATCAAGGATCATCATGGACGAATTGATAAAGGACAAGATCTACGAGGTAGCGCTCATAACCCACCCGCAGCTCTCGCCCGTCGAATTCATACAGGAGATAATCTATCAGCTGAAAAACGAGCATGTTAACGGTTCGAAGCCGCAGCTCCTGCACATGATGCAGGATATCATATATAAAAATTTTAAGGACGGCAAGAAGGTGGTCATACTTATCGATGAAGCGCAGATCGTGAAGTCGAGGCAGACGTTCGAAGAGGTGAGGCTATTCCTGAATTTTCAATTGAACGACAGGTTCCTGATCACCCTGATACTGATAGGCCAGCCGGAACTTCTTAACAGGGTAAGAGAAATACCGCAGCTATGGCAGAGGCTGGGGATAAAGTATCACCTGTCCGGACTGACATCGCTTGAGTCGGAGGCTTATATCAAGCACCGTCTTTCGGTCGCGGGCGCTAAGTCGGATATATTTACCGCGGACGCGATAGAGATAATACATGATTATTCCAAGGGGATACCGAGAAGCATAAATAATGCCTGCGACATGAGCCTCCTGATAGGTTTTGGGCAGGAAGCGAAGGTCATTGACAGGGATCTGGCCTTAAAGGTGGTGGAAGACCTGAGAATGGAGAATTTTCTTTATGCCAAGAATGTTTGATATCTTAAGAGGTAAAATGGCAGGCGGCGATGAAACGCATAATCCCGAAAAGGCGGCGCCGGAAAAGCGGGCCTTAAGTTTCCCCAAAGAGATTTTAAAGACGCCTTTGCCGAGACAGGAAGAGAAAGAAGACCAGTCCTTAGTTTCAAAAAAACTCATCTTCGCCGTAAAGCAGCACGGAGTGGATAGCCAGGAGAAGGCGGATGAGATATACGAGAACGCGGTCAGAACTATAAAAAGCCTGCTTGCGGAGATAATGATCGGTGAAGGCCCCGATCAGGCGCGCATGGAGAAGCTATACGAACTGCTCGATACTGTTTTTAATCAGCTCGTCATGGGAGACAATATACTCTTCAATCTGTGCGAAAAGAGGAAAGAGGAAGCGTCCCTGCCTTATCATATCGTCAACGTTTTGATTTTATCTTCCGTCATCGGGCTCAGCATGGGATTCAATAAATCCCGCTTAAGCCACCTGGGGCTGGCAAGCATATTTTATGACGTTGGAATAGATTCTTTCAAGGAACTCACGCAGGAGCCGCGCCTCTTTACCGCCCTTGAGCGCAAAAGAGTCAATCTCCATATCGGCAGGAGCTTAGAGATCGTCGGGAAGATCGGCTCGATAAACGATGTCGTAATAGAAACTATACGCATGCATCACGAAAGGATGGACGGGAACGGATATCCGTCCGGCGTGAAGGGCGACGACATAAACCCGTACGCGAAGATCCTTGGCCTGGCGGATACCTATGAGGCGCTGACGCACACGAGGCCGCACAGGGCCGGTATGAATACGCATAGGGCCGTCAGGCTTCTTATAGGTTCGATGAAGAGCGACTTCGACTCGGACGTCATGAAGATGTTCATAAATAAAATGTCTGTCTATCCCATAGGCAGCATTGTGACGCTGGATACCGGCGAGATGGCAAGGGTCGTAAGCGTTCAACCCTGTTCTCCGCTGCGCCCGGTGATCATGATGCTGAAGGATGCGAACGGCGTAAACGTCAAGGAGAAGATCACTATAGATCTCTCCAAGCAGGATTTCCCGGCCATTAAAGATTAATGTGAATAAAACTTTAACATACTTTTTAGTCCTTGCCCTGGCTGTCTTTGTCAGTTTTTTTGCCATAAAGAGCAATTTTTCTTTCCAGGCTACAGGGCTTCTCCTTTTTATTCTCGTCTTTGTTCCCGTTTTAATAAAACCCGGCATCGGCCTTATTATCATAATCGCGTCGATGCTCTTGTCCCCGGAAATCATAATGGGCCGCACGTCCGGCAGATACGTGACCGTCAGGATAGAGGACATTCTTCTGATGGTAGTTGTCTTCGCGTGGTTATTAAGGACGGCATTCACAAAAGATATCGTGAGCATGTTCAGGACAAGATTGACCGGCCCGTTTTTTCTGTATATATTTATTTGCTTAGTAGCTACCTCTTTCACGATCTACGAGAGAGGTATTGGGGTCAAGCACAGCCTTCTCTATATCCTGAAATATGTCGAATATTTTTTGTTATTCCTGATGGTGCGGGACAGCATCAATAGTATCGGACAGGTGAAGATATACATCGTCGTGTTTCTGCTGACAACGGTGGTGGTGGCGGCCTATTCGAACATCTACATCGAAAACCAATTAAGCGCCGGAACCCAATTTTTCAGGGTTGCGCCGCCGGTTGAGACGACGAACGTGGGAGAATCGGGAACGCTGGGCGGATATCTTGTCTTTATGATGGCGATAGCGGGAGGGCTGCTGCTCTATTTACGTTCGGTAATTATCAAGGCGCTCTTATTCTGCCTCATGCTGATCATGTTTCGGGCCTTTCTCTATACTCTCTCCCGCGGGTCTTATCTAGCCATAGTGCCTATGGCCATAGGGTTGATATGCTTTACCGGGAAAGGTAAGTTCGTCCTCGTTTCCGGAGTCGTTATCAGCCTCGTAGTGCTTATAATGTTTGCTCCGCGCATGGTCAAAGAAAGAATCACCACGACGGTCATCGAACAATACGACGAATCCGGCAAGCGCTTAACGTGGGATGAATCTCCCGCCAACCGCCTGCAAAGCTGGAAAAGTGTATTGTTTTATAGTTTCCCGGATAAACCCATATTCGGGCACGGTGTCGGGGGTGCATTTATAGACGGCCAGATATTTTTAACTTTATACGAAGTAGGAGCGCTCGGGTTTTTTTTGTTGGGATCGGTAATTGTGGGATTATTTAAGATGGCCAGAGACGTATTAAAGCTGGAAGAGATACGGGCCGATAATTTTGCCGCCGGGCTTTCGGTGGGATTCCTGGCGGGATTTTTGGGCTTGATTGGCCATGCCCTCAGCTCGAATACGTTCATCATAATAAAGATAATGGAGCCGTTCTGGTTCATCGCGGCCATAGTTCTGTCTCTGCCGCGCCTGCTTGAAGAGAAAAAGGCCGCGGATGCGGCGCCTGATATTTTCATCAGATAAAATTTTGAGGTCGCTGTGACAGAGCCGCAAACGACGGAATCCGTTTCCAAAAGGCTGATAAAGAACACCGTTTACAACGCTATCGGCCGTTTCTGGGGCCTTCTCGCCGGCGTGGCGTTGACGCCTTATATCGTCGGGCATATAGGCATCGAAAGATACGGGATATGGGCCACCATAGGCGCGTTGACAGGCTATTTCGGGCTCATCGACTTTGGTATCGGCACGTCTTTCGTAAAATATATCGCGGAGTTTTACGCAAAAGGCGAAGACGAGAAGATAAGCCGGCTTGTCGTCACCGGCTCTGTATTTTATTTTGTATTTACGATCGTGCTTTTTGCCGCGGCCAGGTTCTTTGCCGGAGAGACCCTCGCTTTTGTAAAAATACCTTCGCATCTCCGCGGCGAGGCGTTAACCGTTTTCCTTATCAGCATAGTGATCTTCGGCCTCCATAACGCCTTGAGCGCTTTCGACGCCGTACAGACGGGGCTGCAGAGGATGGATATATCCAATAAAGTCACGGTCGCCGTTTCCGTATGCGGCATCATAGGCACGATATTCGCCCTGAAGAACGGATACGGCCTCGTCGGACTGATGGTTAACAACGCCGCCATGCTTGGCCTGGCGGGTATCATTAACATTCTCCTCGCGTTTAAGCTATTGCCCGGGCTTGAGTTTACGCCGCGTTTTTTCGATCCCGGGATGCTGAAACGATTATTGAGTTTCGGATACAAGGTGCAGGTAACCAGGATAGCCGAGATAGTAACTTTCCAGTCAGACAAGATCATAATCGCGCACTTTTTGAATATGAGCATGGTCAGCCTTTATCAGCTGGGGAACACGGTCGCCGCGGAAGCGAGACATATATCGCTCTTATTAGTAACGGCGCTCGTCCCGGCCGTCGCGGAACTGGATGCAAAAAATGACAGAGAGCGCCTCCATGAACTCTATTTGAGGGGAACTAAATATGTGGCCCTGGTCGGCATGCCGCTCCTGGCGTACGTCTTTGTTAACGCTCATCTCATAGTGTTCGCGTGGATGGGATTTGGATATGAAAGTTCAGCGCTTGTGATACGTGTTTTTGTACCCTGTTATATGATAAACATTTTGACGGGGGTAGGGACATCTATGGCCTTAGGGATGGGGAGAACCGATATTATGGCAAAAGTATGCACGGCGCAGATGCTGCTTAATCTTATCCTGAGTATTGTGCTTGTGATAAAGATGGGGTTTATAGGAGCAGCCGTTGCCACTCTCATTTCGTTATCGCTCACCTCCATATTGTTCATACACATACTTCACGGCTGCCTGCGGTACAGGATGCTCCCGTTCCTGCGCGAGGTCGTTACCGTGCCGCTGGGGTCGTGCTTTTTTGCGGGCATCGCCATTTTCTTCTGCAATGGTTTTATCAATGCGCGGCTGTCGAGGCCGGCAAGTTTTATACTGCTGATCCTGGAGGCCGCCGTATTCATGGCGATATATCTCCCGCTCGTTTTCAAAACTAACTATCTTGACCGATATGACAGGGAGATGCTGGCGGGATATGTCGGTATAAAGTAAGGGCAAATATGAAACCGCCGCCGGATAGCGTAACAAAATGATGAGCGTATGAAGATAGGGATAGATGCGCGATTTTTGCAGGAACCCAGGCGCGGTCAGGGGCAGTATCTCTATTACCTTATAAAGGAGCTTCTGGAGATAGATGCCGAAAACGAGTACGTTATTTTTTATAACAATCTCAAGACCGGCAAATTCACATTCGATAAAGCCACGCCGCGTTTAAGGCAGGTATGGTGTAATATCCCGGGCACCCTTTTGAAGCAGACATGGTCAAGATTCCGCTTCCCGCCCGTTGAGTATCTCATAGGCGATGTGGATCTTTTCCATAATCCCGCAAATTTTTGCTTTACGCACTACGCGCCCATACCTTCCCGCGCGAAGATGGTGGCGACCTTTAACGGAATGGCCGACCCCGCGACGATATGGGAGAAGTGCGACCGGAGCAAGCTTGATGCCTGGTTCAGGGAGATCGCGAGGACGGCATCGATCATCATAGCCGTCTCAGAGATGGCAAAGAAAGATCTTTTGCGCCGGGTCCATCTTCCGGAAGAGAAGATACGGGTCATTCATTATGGTGTGAGCGAGGAATTCAGGCTTATAAGCGATACGAAAGCCTTTGATGCGGTTCTGTCGAAATATAGCCTTGCCGGCAAGAGATACCTCCTTTACGTCGGCGCCGCCGAGCCGAATAAGAACCTCGACAGGCTTATCGATCTCTTTTGCGCCATCTCGAAGAAGGCCGGCATGAAGGATCTGTATCTGGCGCTCGCCGGCAAGATCGATCATTTCTACCGCGCGCTCATCAGTAAAGCAGGAGCGCTCGGGATGGAGGGGAAAGTCATATTTACCGATTATGTAAGCCATGACGATCTGCCTTTTATCTATAACGGAGCCGAAGCATTTGTGCTGCCGACGCTGAATGAGTGGTTCGGCATACCTGTGCTGGAGGCGATGGCATGTGGAATTCCTGTCATAGCGTCAAAGAAGACAGGGGCCATCGAAGCCGTCGGTGACGCTGTCATCCTGTTTGATCCTTTAGACGCGAAAGAGATGGCGGATTCTATCGGCGCGGTTTTGAGCGACAAGGATTTGCGGGTTTCTTTAAGAAATAAGGCTCTGGAGCGGGTGAAAGGGCTCTCCTGGAAAGAGACCGCGCGGCGGACGCTCGCGGTCTATGAAGAGATCTATCTTCAGAAAGGGGCGTGAGGCATGAAACGGATCAAAATATTCGCTTTGGCTGTAGCGCTCGGTCTTAGCTTTGCCATCTTTACCTGCTTCGTCTCCAATAATCTCTGGTCACGCTTTCTGCATCGCCAGGATGTGATCGACCAGCAATTCGCTATATTAAAAGGAGAATCGTATCTGCTGGGCGGCGATGTCCATTACTGGCCGATGTTCCAGAACAGGGTCCTCTTCGCGTACGGGCTTAAATTCTTGAGCAGCTTTGGAATGCTTTCCGTAAGTAAGTGGTATCTTCTCCTGAGGCTCTTTACCGCCTTTCTCGCTTTCTTCGTCTTCTTCTA
>JAPLMG010000283.1 GCA_026387165.1 Candidatus Omnitrophota bacterium | reverse complement strand
GGTGCCGCCGTAAGAGCTACGAGCAGAAATGATGCGTTCTTATTTTGAGCAAAGTTCTTCTTCCACGCCCCTATCGCAGCCATGCCAGCCATGCCCGCGCCTGCCCCTGAGCCAAGGGCCGAGATCGCCAAAACCATTATAGCGCCGAGATCCTTAAATTGCGTCAATACAGCCTGTTCCATCTCTTCTCCTCCTTATTCTTTAGTTAACTCCAGCGGCTTGTAAGGCATCCCGCTCCATGTCAGCCCTGCATGGCCCGAAAACTCAAGCACATTCAGCCTTATACCATGGACCAAAACCGATATAGGCCCTAATAGTATGTTTATCGTATGCCCCAAAAATATTATTATCATCTTTACTATAAAGTTATCGCCGCCAAATACCTCCGAAAGAGTATTTACCGTGTCGGATATGGCCACACCGGCCAAGCCAACCGCGAAGAGCCTTACATAAGATACGACATCGGTGAAGTTATTTACGATGCTTAAGGCAACCGTCCCCAGGCCTTCTCCCACCGCCTTCAATACATTCTTCTGCGGATTGGTAAATAGCACTGCCAAAGATACCCCTCCCAAAAGAGCAAAGCGGACAAACCCGGGCAAGGGATCGTTCAATATGAGCATCCTCGCGAAGAAGAAGGCCGACCACAACACCGCGATCCATCCCATATCGGCAAGGGCTGTCAGCGAAGGGAATTTCCGCGCGGCTTGCCATAAGTGTCCCAGCGTAAGATGAAAAGCGCCTAAAAAGAAACAGAACGCCTGGATGAACTTCGTATCGTTCAGGATGGGTATCAACGGCCTGTAGCCGGCACTTATGTACCATTCCTGGCCGAATACGGTGCCGGTCAATATCCCCCAGAATATCGCGCATGAACTGAAAAAATAGAGGAGAAAGAATATTCTTTTATCTTTGGCCCTGGGGCCAAGTTTCATTTGAACGATCAATGTCAGCAATATATAAAGGGTGCCATAACCTGCGTCGCCTATGATCATCCCGAAGAAGAGGCCCAGGAAGATAAGAAAGAGAGGGCTCACGTCCAGCTCTCTGTATCCGGGGAGGATCTCCAGTAATTTGTAGACCGGTTTTATCAGCGATGCCCATTTCGGGGTGCGTATGAGCGTAGGCACCTTGTCTTCATCCGACGGCTCGGTAATAAAGATACCGCATTTTTCCTTCGCGGCATATTCACTCACCGCCGGAACCTTATCTACCGGAACGTATCCTTTTAAATAAGAGATCTCCCCGGAGCTGGCCATGCCTCTCACCGCCTCATGGAACTCCAGCTCTTTTTCAAAGGCCTTCTTTATGTGTGTAAATCTTTCGTGATAGCACACGTATTTTCTTATCTCGTTCTTTATCCTCTCGATGACCTCATAGGTTTCGGCAAGCTTCCCTTTCATCTGTTTCAACCCTAACGAGGGAGCCTCGAGTTCTTTATAGGGCATTGTTATCTTGCTCTCTGAAATAACAAGGCAGTTGGCCATACCCCTTACGGTCGATATAACTTTTAAAATAGGGGACAGCGCCCTATTTTTACTATTTTTATTTTCCCTAATAGGGCGCTGTCCCCTATTTAATTCTTTTGACGGTATCTGGTAAAACTTGATATTGAGACCTCCGGAGGTTAGCTCCACGATATCGTCGGGGTCGAAGTCCCCCCATGCCTCCCAGCGGCTTATCTTATCCTTTAGAGACGTCAAGTATTCATAAAGCTGATCGTATCTACTCTTGGAATCGGCCAGATGCTTAGCCGCGAACCGCCAGTCCTTGAGCATCTTGGCGCTACTGACGCCGCACTTTTCATAAAACTCCGGGAGCGATAATATGCCGATCGCTTTTTCTATTACGGCGAGGTCCTCATGAAGCGAAGTTATATCTTCTCCGCCGGGGATCTCCTGGTTCTCGACGTGAACGACCCCAAGTTTACGCAGGCTCTTGACGGCAGCGGCGGTATCCTTACCTTGAGTCAAAATAAATATTTTCTTCATCTTCACAATCATGGTTCGACTCGTTTCACTCGCTCACCATGACCCTGAGCAAGGCTGTCTATGACGAGTTGGCCGCGTCGAAGGGTCATAAACCAACCTCTTGAGCGAATGCCATCTCTATCTTCCTCTTCGCCGCCTTACTGCGCCCGACGGCATTTGTCATCTGGTCGCCTATATATATCTTTATGCGCCGTATCGCCTCTTCGGACTCGGGGATCTTCACCTTTTCGAACAAGTTGACCCTCTGCGTAGTGACCCGCAATTCCTGCCGCAGGACCGCGACACCCTCTTCAAACACCTTCATCTCTTCGCGCAGGGAGATTATCGTCCTAAGCCCTTCTATCGCCGCGTCGACCCATAACGGTGTCGTAAAGAGGTCGTATTCCGCCGCGTTGAATTCGCACTTTTCAAATACGGGCAGCTCTACCCCGGCTATATTCTTGAAACTTTTCGAGATATGTTTGGGCCGCACCCATTTATTATCAAATATGCCCTTTTCGGAGAGCAGCCCCGCCCACCTGATAGCGTCGGCCATAGCCATAGCGAGCTTCCCCTGTCTCTCCTGCAGCGTTGTATGCTGGCGCAATATCTCCATCTGGATCTGCTGTTTCTTGAGCAAAAGAGTGGGAAGGTAGCGTCTATACTGCTTTAGAGAGTCTCTCTGTTTTTTTAGCTCACCTTTTGAGAATCTTATCTTGGCCATGGATTGTAGTAGTTTAGTATAAAGAAGAAACCCCGCATGTCATTCCCGCGAAAGCGGGAATCTATGACGATCATCATGTTTTGTTTGGATTCCCGATAAAAGCATTCGGGAATGACAGGGCTACGTCCTTTTTTAATAGCTTAATCGTTACATATACAGGGCCTATCTTGCGGGCCAGTACTTTTCTATCAAAGACTTTTTTATGCCGGTCTCTTCCGGCGTGAAACAGCCGGCCATGATCTGCCAGCCGCGGTCGAGCGCGTCCTCGAGCGGGATATTGACGTCAAGAGACATCATCTGCTTCTCGAAGAGCCTCCCGTATGCCAAAAGCTTCTTATCCCAGGCGCTCATCTGGAAACCCATCGACTGCTTTTCAACGGTTTCGCGGTAGCTGGCGAATAGCTGTATCATCGTATCCATGATCGTCCTGTGGTCGTCGCGCGTCTTGCCGTTCACCTGCTGTTTCAGCCTGCTTAAAGACCCAAACGGCTCTATGACGCCGTTCTTAAGATAAAATTGGCCTTCGGTAATATACCCCGTGTTGTCAGGTACGGGATGCGTTACATCGTCTCCCGGCATTGTGGTAACGGCGAGTATGGTAATGGAGCCGGCCGTATCAAAGTCCACCGCTTTCTCGTATCTGGCGGCAAGCTGGCTGTAGAGATCGCCCGGGTAGCCGCGGTTTGACGGCACCTGTTCCATAGTGATAGATATCTCTTTAAGAGCGTCGGCGAAGTTCGTCATATCCGTCAAAAGCACAAGTACTTTTTTGCCGTGAAGTGCGAACCCTTCCGCGACGGCTAAGCTTATGTCGGGCACTAAAAGGCATTCTACCGTCGGGTCGGCTGCCGTATGTATGAAGAATATGCTGCGAGAAAGAGCTCCGGCATTCTCGAGGGTGTCCCTGAAGAATAAGTAGTCGTCATGTTTCAAGCGCATGCCGCCTAATATTATTATCTCCACCTCGGCCTGTATCGCTATCCTTGCAAGAAGTTCGTTATACGGTTCACCCGCGACCGAAAATATGGGAAGCTTCTGGCTCTCGACGAGAGAATTGAATACGTCTATCATCGGTATGCCGGTGCGTATCATCTTGTTCGGGATAATTCTCTTTACCGGATTTACGGGAGGGCCGCCGATATCTATGATATTGTCGGTGAGGACGGGGCCCTTATCAAGAGGGAGGCCGCTTCCGTTAAATATGCGCCCCAGGAGATTTTCACCGCTCGCTACACGCATCGGGTGGCCCAGGAAGCGGACCTTGTCTCCCGTCGATATGCCTTTGCTTCCGGCGAAGACCTGCAGGGATACCATCTTGCCGTCGAGGCGTATCACCTGAGCCAGCGACGTGCCTCTTCTTGTCGTGACCTCGGCTATATCGTTATAACCTACGCCTTCGGCTTCGACAGTAATCACGTCTCCGGCTATCTGAAATATGTTTGTATATACTTTATGCACTTATCTTTTCCTTATTCCGGGCCTTCTCTTCCAAAACAGATCTGATCTCCTTTTCGCACTTTTCAAAACCGGGAGTCTTCCATTGAATAGAGTTCCATCCTTTAAATATTTGTCTTAATTTTTGAAAGAAGGAGAGCGCCTCTTCTTTTCCGGGCAGATCAAACTCCTGCTTCAGCACATTCTGATATATAAAAGAGAATACGTATTTCTGTCTGTCGGCCGGCGTAGCTTCGTCAACCTCGTCAAAAGCATTCTGCTGTAAATATACGAAGTCGAAGAATTCGCCCTTAAGATAATCTATGTAATCGGCCACAGATGTTCCT
>JAPLMG010000120.1 GCA_026387165.1 Candidatus Omnitrophota bacterium | reverse complement strand
TCGAATGATGATTTTACCGGTAGATTAACAAGCGGTAGCAGACAAGAGCGGCCTTCGCGCATGGCCGATTTGCTGCATTCTTTTGTAGGGCTATTAACCTCGCGGACTTATGCTCAAAGATTGAAGGATACCGTTACAAACGACGGTTACAGGCATGTCGAATTAGAGGGTAGGGGATATTACATGGCTCTTTTAATATCGCATGCGGATATCCCGCCCAATATCAAGCCTGCCGCCGGCGGGGTGGTCTTCACGCAAGTAGATAAGAAAGTATTTGAGGAAGGAATAGACAAGGAAGCTCTCATACAAAAAGCGAAGGCGGCCGCAAAAGAGATAGACCTTGCCTCGGCTCTATGGAATACCTATCTGCGCGGCGGGGCGATGGCCATAATCTCTGATGGAACGCGTAGTAAGAAAGATATTTTAAAAGAAGTGGCCGTTACGCTGGCTCATAACCATGTCCTCGGGTGGCAATTCATAGCTATCGCGGATCTGGGCACTTTTGAAAAAGATATAAATATAATAAGAGATGCCGTCTATGAGGAAACCCTGAAAACATATTTAAGGGATACGCCCTTGTACGGCGATGATCACGAAAGGCGCAGGATAGAGCGTATTTTAAATACAAGGCAGTGGGACTCTCTCGACGCAAGATTTATATGGGAAGAAGGCATTGCCATGCCGGTATGGGGCCGCGGCGAGGACAGGCCCTGGGAGCTTGCCGGGACAGCGTTTATCGGAGCGCTTGAGACCTTATTGAACGCGAATAAAGAAGGCCACGTGATAGCGGATATAGATAACAATTTTCCGAATATACTTGTTTATGGCGCCGGCGGCAGGGTGGGCCGCGCGATAACAGGCGCGATAATAAGAGAGCTTTCCGGAAGAGCCTGTCTTCATGGGGTCAGTGATGAGGGCGGGGCTGTTTATCAATCGGTAGAACTTGACCCGTATTCTGTAATGGACTATATCGAAAGGAAGAATAGCGGTGAAGTTGTAACATTCGCGCCTCTCGATAGAAATTATAATAGCGACAAAGATAAGGTATATAGATATTCCAAGGACCAGCTTTTTCAGTTCCTTGGTAAAGAAACGGACATATTGGTGCTGGCTGAACGCGGCCGCACCCTTACTGACGATGAAGTTAGAGGCATGCAAGCGAAGGTTGTCATAGAAGCTCTGCCCGGCATATTAACCGAAAGCCAGATAGAGATTCTCAGGGGCCAGGGCAAACGCTACATACCGCCACATTGCATATATGGAGCGACTTTTTATGGTGTAAGAGAAAGCCTTATGCACAGGATCATTCCTAAAGAGTCAAGGCATATAGGCGACCTTTATGCTCACATACAGAGCGGGGTCAGAGAATATTCCGTAGCCGCGATGTATGAAGTCCTGGATAGGATCGATCTGGAGAGCAAGGCGGATATATCCAGGCCGGGGATACGTACCGTAACAAAGGAGTTATGCGAGCAGATACTTAACGAGGAGCATTTGTTATGGGAAGAACTCCGGAAGATAGCGAGCGATAAGCTGAACAAGACCCTTGAAGAACTTACCGGTATACGGGATGGAAGAGAGATGGCGGATTCGATAGCGCCATTTGCCGATTCACAGGAAATGAAGGATGTGCTTGAACTTACAAGAATAAATTATTACCCCAAGGGCAGGGTTTCCGCTATCGCGTTGATGACAGCCGTGGCTGAGGTAGCTAGAAATAAGATCATATACGGCGAAGGATCGCGCGTGAGGGCCATGCGGTATCTTGCGGGCGAAGACTTGATGAAGAAAGAATTGGCGGCGTTTCATATGGCGAGGCTGCAGGATGCAGATGCCATAGATTTATTGCTCAAAAATTTAAAAGAGGAGTTCATAGAAAAAGGATTCGCTTCGTATAGGGTTCGCGCTAATTGCGCTAAAGCTCTGGGTTTTATCTATCAGAAGGCGGGTAGTGATGATAAAAAAAAGATATTCGAAGGCCTCGTATCAGCCCTCGGAGATTCAAGCGCTGAGGCAGCGTCATGGGCGAGATGGGCCATCATAACAAATGACATAGGTATTACAACGGCGATCCAGGCTCTCGAAAGCGAGATCCCGGAAAAAGAAGATCAGATTAGAGTCACGGCAGAACAAGGCTATGATACGCAATCACCCCGTCTTGTGCTTGCGGAATTATATTTTAAGACAGGCAATCTTTATGCGCTTAGAGGAAATAAGACGCACGCGCTGAAGAGCTACAAAGAGGCTCAGGAAATCGCGCAGCATTTCCTGCAGACATACAACTTCATGCTGCCTTTAAGAGTGCAGATATTGCTGGCCAGAATAAACGAAGAGATCGAAGCGGATAAAGAATCCGCCATAAATTCGTATTTGCGCCTTGTCAGCCGGCGGCAATTTATAGATATAGGAAAATTTACGAATGATGCGCTGCCCAAGTCGATACAGCATTACTATCGGCAGTTCGCGTTGCAGGCAATACTTGGTATATATCGGCCATACGGAACAAATGTTAATATAAGGACTGCTTCTGAAATCAACGATATTATAGAGAGCCTCAACGAAGGAGTTTTTTCGGGCTCCGTTTCCGGCACCAATGATATAAGAGGCGCCATTGAATACATTGAGAACACATGCGGTGGTGATCTGGCCGGATATAACATACCGTATCTTGGCCTACTCATACTTTACGCTACTGATTTATTGACCCTTTAC
>JAPLMG010000167.1 GCA_026387165.1 Candidatus Omnitrophota bacterium | reverse complement strand
GGGTGGCGAGAGCTCTTACTTGAGGAGCATGGTTTATCTTCAATTTTATCAACTCTATCATGCCCAATAGTTTTCCTACACCCATCAGTGAGAAGGCGCCCATATCGACAGGGACTATGACAAGATCAGCCGCTCTGAGCGCGTTAAATGTCAGGAACCCCAGGCTTGGCGGGCAGTCGATTATCGTATACTCGTAATTCAGTTGGCTTGCAGATACCGATTCGAATAATTTTGATACTGCGCCCTCGGTGTCTTTCAGCTCCTGCTCCAACGTGCTTAAAAGAATATTAGAAGGGATCATGTCGAGGTTTTCGGATACGCTGATCATGCAGTGAGCGATACCGCGTCTTCTTTCATGATTATCCGTGAGAACGTTGTAGATAGATTTGTCTATGGGCGCGTTTGACAACCCGAGGCCGAATGTCGCATGTGCCTGTGGATCAAGGTCTATGAGCAGGACTTTTTTCCCGAGCCGCGCGATCGCGCTTGATAGGTTTATTGCCGTGGTAGTCTTTCCGCATCCGCCCTTCTGATTCGCTATAGCCACTATCTTCATCCGCAAATCCCTCCCTTGGTTAAAATATACATTAAATATACACCATAAGAGCAGAAACTACAAATGTTTTTTAGCAAATTTCTACTCTTATAGTGTATATCTTCTGCTTCATATCACCTCAAAACAAAACTAATTCCCTAATCTTGAAGGGATAGCGTTTCTCCATGTATCGCTCAATGCCTTTACGTCCTGATCGATCAGGGTGGCTTTCCCGCAGCTAATAGTCAGTTTTTTACCGCCGACATTGCCTATTATTTTGCAGGAGACGGAATATTTTTTTGCTATCTTCTCCAGATCGTTCAAATTATCCTTCCCGACAGAAACGACTATCCGCGAAGGCGCCTCGCCAAAGAGAAGCGCGTCTTTCCTTATGTCGCCTGAGCCTAATTGTATATCGGCTCCTGACAACCCGTTTTTATTTGTGATGCACGACTCCGCTAACGCCACGGCCAATCCGCCCTCTGAACAATCATGGGAGGAACTGATAACGCTGTTCTGCGCGGCCTCCAGGCAGGCCTGTTGAACCGCCTTTTCTTTCGATATGTCTATCTGGGGATCGCCCTTCTTTAAGCTGTGTATCAGATAGAGGTATTCGCTGCCCGAGAGGTCCGAACTATTTTCACCGAGAAGGACTATTACGTCGCCATCTTTTTTGAAATCCTGGGTGACGCATTTTGCCGCATCCTCGATAAGGCCGACTATTCCGATCATCGGCGTTGGGTCTATCGCTCCTTTCGGGCTCTCATTGTAGAAGCTTACATTGCCGCTGATGACGGGTATGTCCAAACCTTTGCATCCTGCCGAAATCCCTTCTATGCATTTTTTGAACTGCCAGTAGTTTTCCGGCTTCATCGGGTTTCCGAAATTAAGCCCGTCTGTTATAGCAAGGGGCCTGCCTCCGGCGCATACCACGTTCCTCGCCGCTTCGGCAACTGCCATTACAGCGCCGTTATAAGGGTTAAGGTAGCAGAACCTGCTGTTGCAGTCGACGCTTATTGCTATAGCTTTTTTTGTGCCCCTGATCTTTATAACAGCAGCGTCCGAACCCGCGTTGACCGCTACATCGTCCTTATTTACAAATGTGAATTTTTTATAGGCCGATTCCTTGCTCGCGATGCTCGGGGAATCAAGTAATTTTAAAAGCACCTTATTGAAATCGCTGGGCTCTTTTAAAGACTTGTGGTCTATATTCCGGGTATCTTTTAAATACGCCGGCTCCTTTGCTTCTCTTGTATAAAGCGGCGCCCTTTTTGTGAGTGTTTCAGCCGGCACCTCGCAGACCACAACACCCCTTTCTTTGACCCTCATCATCTTATCGTCTGTTACTTTGCCTATCTTCACCGCATTTATTTTCCATTTCTTTAATATGGCTAAGGCATCAGCCTCTTTGCCGCTCTTTAGAATGGCGAGCATCCTTTCCTGCGACTCGGACAATAAGATCTCGTAAGGGGTCATGCCTTTTTCCCGTTGGGGCACCAGGGCTACGTCGATTTCTATGCCGGTTCCGCTTCTTGTTGCTGTTTCGCATGAAGAGCATGTGAGGCCTGCGGCTCCCATGTCCTGCATTCCCGCAACAAGGCCTTTTTCTATCAATTCAAGGCACGCCTTTCTCAAGCGCTTCCCGAGCTCCGGATCGCCTATTGCAACGGCGCTTTTAGAAGACGCCGATTCTTCCGTTATCTCCCGCGAAGCGAAGCTTGCGCCGCCGACACCGTCTCTGCCCGTATCGCCGCCTATGTAATAGACGGGGTTGCCGATGCCGCTTGCGGTTCCCCTCATGATATCTTTTTTGTTCACGATCCCTACAACGAAGGCATTGACAAGCGGGTTTCCTTCATAGCTTTCATCAAAATATGTCTCGCCTCCTACGGCGCTGACCTCGGCGGTGTTGGCATAATGCGCGAGCCCCCTGATCACCTCTTTAAACAAATGTTTAACCTTTTCGTTCTGAAGATTCCCGAACCTCAGGGCCCCCAGCACGGCCACCGGTCTTGCGCCCGTAGTGAATATGTCCCTGACGCATCCGCCTATTCCGGTAGCGGAAGCCTCAAAAGGTTCAACGGCGGAAGGATGATTGTGCGACTCTATCTTGAACGAAACCCCCCAGCCGTCCCCTAAGTCGACTATGCCGGAGTTTTCTTCGCCCGCACCCACGAGCACATCCTTGCCTTTTGTCGGAAATAATTTAAATAGCCTTCTCGAATTTTTATAACTGCAATGCTCAGACCACATCGCGGAAAAGACGCCGAGTTCCGTGACGTTAGGTTCCCTCCCGAGCAATTTTTTTATTTCACTGAACTCCCCTTCGCTAAGCCCCATCTCTTTAGCTAAATCGGTGTTAACCTTGATCGTTGCCAACATCTAACCCCTCCTTGTTTTTTAGTTGCTATTCCCATTCGATGGTTGCGGGCGGTTTGGAGCTTATGTCGTAAACGACTCTGTTTACGCCTTTCACTTCATTTATGATCCTGTTCGAAATCTTCCCTACGACGTTGTAGGGTATTTTCGCCCAATCCGCAGTCATCCCATCGACACTCGTCACTGCTCTTAATGCTACCACATTTTCGTATGTCCTCTCGTCGCCCATCACGCCGACCGATTTTATCGGAAGAAGCACCGCGAACGCCTGCCATATCTCATCGTAAAGGCCCTCGTTCTGTATGGAAGATATGAATCTGTCGTCAACCTCTCTCAGTATATCGCATCGCTCCTTCGTGACCTCCCCTATTATCCTGACCGCCAATCCCGGCCCCGGGAACGGATGGCGTCCCAGAACGTCCTTGTGCATCCCGAGCTCTCTTCCGACCTTTCTCACTTCATCTTTAAAGAGGTACTTTAAAGGTTCGACTAATTTCAGGCGCATTCTCTTGGGCAATCCTCCCACGTTATGGTGCGTCTTTATGGTGGCGCTCGGGCCTCCAAAAGCGGAACGCGATTCGATCAGGTCCGGATATAGAGTCCCTTGAGCGAGATATTCTACCGACCCTATTCTTTTAGCTTCGCGTTCGAAGACTTTTATAAAGATATTTCCTATTATCTTTCTCTTCTTCTCCGGCTCGATAACACCTTTTAGGCCTTGCAGGAACTCATTAGAAGCGTCAACGCACTTCAGATTTAGCTTAAAATGTTTCTGGAATATCTCTCTTACGCGCTTAGCCTCGCTCTTTCGCAGCAGGCCATTATCCACAAATATGCATACGAGCCTGTGTCCTATGGCCTTATTTATGAGGATAGCCGCTACGGAGGAGTCGACACCTCCGGACAGGCCCAGCACCACCTTACCCTTACCCACCGTCCTTCTTATTTCAGAAACAGTTTCTCTCACGAACGACTTCATCGACCAGTCGCTCTTGGCGCGGCAGATATCTTTAAGGAAGTTGCCGATCATATTCTGTCCAAATTTAGTGTGAGCGACTTCGGGATGGAATTGGACGCCGTACAGCCTCTTTTCGAAATTGGCGAAGGCCGCTACGGGAGTGTTCTTTGAGGAGGCTGTGCGCCTGAAGCCTTTCGGCATCCTCTTTACTTTATCACCGTGGCTCATCCAGGTGATGCTCTCTTGCGGAACGCCTTTAAACAGATGCTTGTGGTTTGAGACTGTGAGAGAGGCTCTGCCGTATTCTCTCGAGCGGGATCTGGCGACTTCGCCCCCCAGTATCTTGGTCATGAGCTGCATGCCGTAGCATATCCCCAGGACAGGGATGCCTAAGGAAAATATGCGCGTATCACATGACGGAGCGCCGGGAGCGTAGACGCTGGCCGGGCCGCCGGACAAAATTATCCCTTTAGTTTCATCTCTGTCTATAGATCTTATGTCTATCGCGGGAGGGACTATTTCGCAGAACACATTTTGCTCGCGGACTTTGCGCGCTATCAATTGGTTATATTGTGAACCGAAGTCTAATATTAATATCTTTTCTTTAGACATCTCTTATTCCCTTGCAGAGTTTACGCTCAAGGGCTTTCTTCGACGGCGCCTTGCAGATCTTGGTGGGATAGTTCCCGGTGAAACATGCCGTGCAGAACTCTCCCCGATCAAGCATCATTGAGCTCAACATGCCGTCAAGGCTAAGATATTTTAAACTGTCGACGCCGATGAACTGGCGTATCTCTTCGATCGATTTATTTGCCGCAATAAGCTCTTTCTTTGTAGGAAAATCGATGCCGTAGAAGCACGGTGATACTAGCGGCGGACAACTTACACGCATATGTATCTCGCTTACCCCCGCTTCTCTCAAAGCTCTGACACGACTGCGTGAAGTTGTGCCCCGGACTATTGAATCCTCGACTATTATTACCTTCTTACCCTTCAGGACGTCCCTTATAGGGTTCAATTTAACTCTAACCTTAAAATCTCTGATCAGCTGGCTCGGCTGTATAAAAGTTCTCCCTATATAGTGGTTTCTCACGTATGCCATCTCTAACGGCAGCCCGGAGCCTTCTGCATATCCCAAAGCGGCGTAATTACCCGAATCGGGTATCGGCATAACAAAATCCGCCTTTACAGGATGTTCTTTCGCAAGCGCCCTGCCAAGGTTCTTTCTCGCCATATAGACGCTCTTCGTAAAGATGTTGCTGTCCGGCCTCGAGAAGTATATGTATTCGAATATGCAGAATGCGTGCCTTGGAACGAGGTCTGTATTCGGCTGCGCTTTAAGCGACGTGAGGCCGTTCCTATCTATGATGACTACTTCGCCGGGATCGATATCCCTTATGTATGTCGCCCCGATCATGTCGAACGCGCAGGTTTCGCTAGCGACGACATACGCGCTGTCGATCTTGCCTAAGCATAGCGGCCTGAACCCCATCGGATCCCTCATGGCGTAGATGGCATCGTTTATCATAAGGACAAAAGAGTACGCGCCTTCGAGCTTTGAAAACATCGGCACTATCTTCTCCCTGTAATTATTCTTATGGTCTTTCACAAGGTAGTGGACTATCAATTCCGAGTCCATCGTAGTCTGCAGTATCGATCCGGAATCTTCGAGCTCGTTGCTTAATTCTACGGAATTGGTAAGGTTGCCGTTGTGGGCTACGGCTATGAATCCCTTCTTATGATTTATAAGAAGAGGCTGGACGTTCTTGGTAACGCTGGAGCCGGTTGTGGAGTATCTGACATGGCCTATCGCGACGGGTCCCTTGAGCTTCTTTAAGGCCTCCTCGTTGAATACGCTGCCGACTAAGCCCATCCCTTTATGGAGATGTACTTTCTTGTAATCATAGCTGGCTATGCCAGCGGACTCTTCCCCTCTATGCTGAAGCGCATATAGAGCAAGATACGCAAGTCTCGCCGCGTCTTTATGGCCGTGTATACCTACTACTCCACAATACTCCTTCACGTCCGCACCTTCTTATTTTTTGATATCCTTATGGTATTCCTGTAACGACTTTACCGATATCTTCGGTTTCTTAATAAGATTCTCTATCCCGTTCACGGACGCCTGCGCGCCGGAGACCGTTGTTATGAGAGGAATGTTGTACAGGATGGCAAGGCTCCTTATCTTCATCTCGTCCTCTTTGGTGGCTCTTCCCGAAGGCGTATTTATGATGAGCGAGATCTTACCGTCCTTGAGAAGGTCTATGGCGTTTGGCCTTCCCTCATGAAGCTTAGGCAGTACCTGGACGTCTATATCGTTACTCTTCAGAGCCTCTGCCGTGCCTGAGGTTGCCACTATCTTGAAGCCGAGATCCGCAAGCTTCTTGGCGACGAATACTATATTTCTCTTGTCCTGGTTCTTAACGCTTATGAATACATTGCCTTTTATTGGAAGCTTCTGCCCTGCGGCTATCTGGCTCTTTGCGTATGCGGCGCCGAATGTCGCGTCTATACCCATTACCTCGCCGGTGGATTTCATTTCTGGACCAAGAATAGCGTCCACTCCCGGGAATCGTATGAACGGAAATACCGACTCCTTTACCGTGACGTAGTTTATGGTCTTCTCTTTTGTGAAGCCGAGCTCTTTCAACGTCTTGCCCAGCATTATCTTTGTAGCGAGCTTTGCCAGCGGCACGCCGATGGCTTTGCTCACGAACGGAACTGTTCTCGACGCCCTTGGGTTGACTTCAAGGATATAGACTATATTGTTCTTTACGGCATACTGAATGTTCATTAGCCCCTTCACATTAAGCTCTTTGGCCATTGCGTAAGTGTTCTTCTTTATGACCTCTATTATGTCCTTGCCTAATGTATGCGCAGGCAGCACCATGGCGCTGTCTCCCGAATGTATGCCGGCCTCTTCGATATGCTCCAAGATCCCGCCTATAACGCATGCTTCACCGTCCGCTATGGCATCGACATCTACCTCTATCGCGTCCTCGAGGAACTTATCCACAAGGATCGGCCTTTCGGGCGACGCTTCCACAGCTTTTTCCATATAATCGGACAGGCTCTTCTCGTCGTAAACTATCTCCATCGCCCTGCCGCCGAGAACGAACGACGGCCTTACGACGACGGGATAGCCTATCCTTTCAGCCACCGCTTTTGCTTCGTCAAATGAAGTGGCTGTGCCGTTGTCCGGCTGGACCAATTTTAATTTTTTCAGCATCTGCTGGAAACGTTTTCTGTCTTCGGCTATATCGATCGAGTCGGGGCTCGTCCCTAAAATATTCAAGCCCGCCTTATACAGCGCCCCGGATATGTTAAGCGGCGTCTGGCCTCCAAACTGAACTATGGCCCCTATAGGTTTTTCGACATCTACGATATTGAGCACATCTTCCACCGTGAGCGGCTCGAAATAGAGCTTATCGGACGTATCGTAGTCGGTCGACACCGTCTCGGGGTTGCAATTGATCATTATGCTCTCATAGCCCTCTTCTCTTAAAGCGTATGACGCATGGCAGCAGCAGTAATCGAACTCTATTCCCTGTCCAATTCTATTCGGCCCGCCGCCCAATATGAGGACCTTCTTCTTATCGGAAGGTATCGACTCATCCTTCGTTTCATAAGTCGAATAGTAGTATGGCCTCTTGGCCTTGAATTCACCGCCGCAAGTATCGACTAATTTATAAGCCGGCCTCATCTTTTCTTTTGTTCTCTTTTCTCTCACTTTATTCTCCGTTGAATTTACAAGGAAGGCTATCTGGGTATCCGAAAAGCCGAACTTCTTAGCCTTTAAAAGAAGCGCTTCCGGTATCTTTATCTGGGCGTCTTTATCTTTGTTCCTGAACCGCTTTAATTCTTCTTCGACTTCAACCAGCTCTCTTAAATTATCTATGAACCACCTGTCGATCTTGGATAGATCATATATCTCTTCATTGGAAAGGCCCATCTTCAGGGCGTACCTTATGTAAAAGAGCCTGTCATCATTCGGCGTCCTTATCTTCTCTTTGATATCGTCAATGATATCCGAAGAAGGCGCCTTTAACATATCATCCGTGATCTTGTCGCGTCCATCCGAACCGAAGCCGAAGCGCTTGGCCTCTGTGGATCTGATACCCTTCTGCAGCGCCTCTTTGAAATTTCTTCCGATCGACATAGCTTCTCCGACGGCCTTCATCGATGTATTGAGTACGCGCGAAGTGCCGGGGAACTTTTCAAACGCGAATCTGCATATCTTGAAGACGCAATAATCGACCGTCGGCTCAAAGAACGCGGTAGTCTTGCCCGTGATCTCGTTCAGCACCTCGGGAAGCGTAAGCCCTACCGCGAGCTTCGTCGCTACCCTGGCTATGGGAAAACCGGTTGCCTTGGAAGCCAGCGCCGAACTTCTCGAGAGCCTCGGATTGACTTCTATTATTACGATCTGGCCGTTAGCCGGATTTTGGGCGAACTGGATATTGGCCCCGCCCCCGGTTATACCGATCTTACGGATTATCTTCTTTGAAAGGTTGACAAATTGCGCGTACTCTTCCGCGGTGAGGGTCTGGGATGGCGCCACTACTATGCTGTCTCCGGTGTGAACGCCCATAGGATCGACATTCTCCATGGACGTGATCATTATGACGTTGTCTACACAGTCCCTCATCACCTCAAATTCTATCTCCTTCCATCCCAGGACGGATTGCTCGACGAGTATCTGATGCACCGGGCTCATATCCAGGCCATTGGCAAGAGAAACTTCAAGCTCTTCTTTGTTGTACGCTATAGCTCCGCCCGATCCTCCCATCGTATATGCCGGCCTCAATATCAGAGGGAAGCCTATCCCTAAGCCTATCTTCATTCCTTCTTCGACGCTTCTGGCTATGCCGCTCTTAGGAGTGCCTATGCCGATCTCGTGCATGGCCTTTTTAAAGAGCTCTCTGTCTTCCGCGCGCGAGATCGCGCTGACATCAGCGCCTATAGATTCCACGCCGTACTTCTTTAGTATCCCCGCCTTCATAAGGAAGTACGCCAGATTCAATCCGGTCTGGCCGCCGAGAGTCGGCAGTATCGCGTCCGGCCTCTCCTTCTTTATTATCTCAGTGACGGCTTCGATCGTCAGCGGCTCTATGTAAGTAACGTCTGCCATGTTTGGATCCGTCATGATCGTAGCCGGATTCGAATTGACAAGGATGATGAAGTAGCCCTCTTCTCTGAGCGCTTTGCATGCCTGTGAGCCGGAGTAATCGAATTCGCAAGCCTGCCCTATTATTATCGGGCCGGAACCTATCATCAATATCTTGTGTATGTCCTTACGCTTTGGCATATTCAACCTCGCTGGAAGATCGTGCAATATTTTTTATTTTAGAGGACTTGCCGGCGATCTTCAAGAATCTTGTAAAAGCGCCATTAACCTCATCGAATCCCGGACTCACCGGGTTATATTGAACGGATATGAATTTCAATTGTTTACTCTCCATTTCTTCTATCGAGTTATCGTTTACATTGCGCATCGTTATTGCCACATTCTTTTTTGACCTGATGGAATCCTCGTCGATCATGTATGAGTGGTTCTGCACGGTTATCTCGCCTTTGAAGCTATCCGAAGGTTTTATGGGATAGTTCGAGCCGTGGTGGCCGACCTTCATCTTAATCAGCTTTGCTCCGAGTGCCAAGCCTATGATCTCATGGCCGGCAGCCAAGCC
>JAPLMG010000150.1 GCA_026387165.1 Candidatus Omnitrophota bacterium | reverse complement strand
AACGCAACAAACTTTTAATCTTCCGCTTCTTCCTTCTTATTCAGCTTAGCCTTCTCAATTATACTTTGAACCAAATTGGACGGCACTATCTCATAATGGGAAAAGCTCATGGTATATGTCCCTCTCCCGCCCGTTATCGACGTCAGTTCATTAACGTATTTATACATCTCTTCCAGCGGCACCTTGGCCTTTACCGTCTGAGACCCTTCGCCCGGCTCCATCCCCATGATCCTGCCGCGCCTGGCGTTCAGACTGCCCGTTATATCGCCCATAACTTCGTCCGGCACAGTTACATCAACGTCCATTATGGGCTCTAAGATGACCGGCTTAGCTTTAAGCATGGACTCTTTGAACGCGTGGCGCGCGGCGGTTTGGAAGGCGATATCCTTCGAATCCACCGGATGGGTCTTGCCGTCATAAATTATCGCCTTCACGTCTACCACCGGAAATCCGGCGAGGCTTCCTGAGTCAAGCGCCGAGCGTACACCTTTTTCGCAGCTCACAACAAATTGTCTCGGTATCGCGCCGCCGACTACATCATCAACGAACTGGAATCCCTCGCCGCGCTGAAGCGGCTCTATGCGCATCCAGACCTCCGCGAACTGCCCGGCTCCTCCGGTCTGCTTCTTATGGCGGTATTGGGCGTCGCCCTTGCCGAGTATCGTCTCCTTGTACGCCACTTTCGGCGTACCGAGCTCCACCTGCACACCGTACCGCATCTTCATCCTATTGATCATCATGTTGATATGCATATCCCCCATTCCGGAGACTATCATCTCTTTGGTCTGCTCGTCCCTGGTGACCTTGAACGTCGGGTCTTCGGCCATTATTTTGTGGATGGCGTTCGATATCTTATCTTCGTCGGCCCTTGTCTTCGGTTTGAGCGAAAAAGATACCGCGGGCTCGGGGAACTTTATCTCGTCGAATTTTACCGCGTTTTTTTCGTCTGTTATTGAGTCACCTGTCCGGGTATCTTTAAGTTTTGCCACGCACGCGATATCCCCCGCCCGCGCCGACTCCATGGAGACCTGGCTCTTGCCCATCATGGTGAAGATCTGGCCTATCTTCTCCCTGATGCCCTTATTTACGTTGTAAAAACCGCCGTTCGACTGCAGCTTTCCGGAAAAGACCTTAAACATCGATATCTGGCCCAGGAACGGGTCCGACAAAGTTTTAAATACGAGCGCGGCGAACGGTTTATTGGGATCGGCGTCTAAAGATATCTTATCGCCGCTTTCGGGCTTCGTCGCTTCTGTCCCGGCCCTGTCAGCCGGCGACGGAAGATAATCTACAATAAAATCGAGAAGCTCCTTGACGCCTATGTTGCGGGTCGCGGAGCCGCAAAGTATCGGTGATATATCTCCGGTATTCAGGCCCTTCTTTAACGCCTGAGCAAGCTCTTCGGCCGAAAGCTCTCCCTTATCCAGATATCTCTCCAGCAGAACGTCATCCGTCTCCGCGACGGTCTCGGCTAAAGAATCCCCGAGCGCTTTAAAATGGGACATCTGGGCGTCATCCAGACTCTCGGCGCCTTTTTGGGTTATCACGTTCGCCACATCTTTGAATGACGACTCTTTGCCTATGGGATAATCTACGGGCACACAATGCTTGCGGAACTTATTATTTATATCGTCAAAACATTTATCGTAATCGGAGTGCTCTTTATCGAGCATATTTATGAAGAAGAAACACGGCACGTTCTTCTCCTTCGCCAATCTGAACGCGCGCTCTGTGCCTATCTCTATACCTCCGGTGGCATTCACTACCACTATACAGGCGTCGGCCGAACTCAAGCCGCCTATCATCTCCCCGACAAAATCGATGTAACCGGGAATATCGATCATGTTTATCTTCTTTGATTTGTATGAAAAGCTTACGAGCGACGTGCTGGAGGAGTGCTTCTTCTCTTTCTCATCCTCATTGTAATCGGATACGGTCGTGCCATCCATGATCCTGCCCATCTTAGCGATAGCGCCGGCGTTTAAAAGAAGCGCCTCGGCTAAAGACGTCTTGCCGCACCCTGAG
>JAPLMG010000232.1 GCA_026387165.1 Candidatus Omnitrophota bacterium | reverse complement strand
CCGGGGTTCCTCTTTCATGCAGAATACCTCTCGAAGATTTTAGCATCAATGCTTTTGTGACATTGAATGTCCTTGAGTTCATAAGAAAAAAATGTAAAAGCGCGGCATTTATATATTGATCTACAAATAAAGTCTTCGGAGAGAACGTAGACAAAATAAAGTTGATCGAAAAAGAAAAAAGATATGTTTATGACGGGGTAAAAGGCGTTACTGAAGAGATGTCGATAGACTTGACAGGCCACACGCCGTACGGAGCAAGTAAATATGTAGGGGATATATATACCCAGGAGTATGCTCATATTTACGGCATGAAGACCGCTGTATTCAGAATGAGCTGTATATATGGAATAAGACAATTTGGGTTTGAGGATCAGGGATGGGTAGCGCATTTTGTTATAGCAAATCTTTTTAAGAGGCCCATAAATATTTTCGGGAACGGAAAACAGGTACGGGATCTTCTTTATGCGGCGGACCTTGTCGAGGCTTATGACAAATTTTTCCGCGGCAATATAAAGCATGACGTATACACTATAGGCGGCGGGCCGGACAATACAACATCGCTCTTAGAATTCATCGGGATGATAGAAAATTATACAGGGATCAGGATGAAATATAAATTTGATGAATGGCGGCCTTCCGATCAAAAGGTTTATATATCGGACATCGATAAAGTATCGAAGGCGTTGAATTGGCAGCCAAAGATAGGTCCCGTAAAAGGCGTGGAGCTTCTCACCGAATGGGTCAAAGAGAATAGAGAATTATTTGAGTGATTGAAATTGGTAGAAATTTATAGAAATTCGTAGAAACTTATTGTATTTCGGAGGTATGCGCGAATGAATAAAAAAGTTCTGATTGTGTATGCGACGGCGGGAATAGGGCATAAGAAGGCGGCCATGGCGGTGAAGGAAGCTTATGACGAAATGAAGCTGCCCGGCACAGAAGTGACGTTGATAGACGCTCTCGACTACACCAACGACTTCTTCAAGTGGTCATATCTGCAGGCATATCTATTGATGGTGAATAAGCTCCCCACCTTATGGGGGCTGCTGTACTATCTTACGGATATCCCGTTTATAGATCTCTTCGTATCAGTAGTAAGGAGAATAAGCAACTGGGCCAATTCAAAAAGGTTAGTGAACTATATACTCGATACAAAGCCGGACGTGATCATTTCGACCCACTTCTTTGCCAGCGAAGTGATCGCGGATCTGAAGCATAAGAGCCTGATGTTGTCGCGGCTGGTCACGATAGTGACCGATTACAGGCTTCATGCGTGGTGGGTATGCGAAGGAACCGACGCGTATATTGTGGCCAGCGATGATACGCGCCGTGACCTCGAAGGGCGTAAAGTTGATCCCGCGAAGATAAAGGTGATGGGCATTCCGATAGAGCCGGTATTTTCCAAGCCCTTAGATAAGCCCAAAATATTCAAAGAGACGGGATTGCGTGACGATCTATTTACGATACTCGTTGTAGGCGGCGGATTCGGGATGGGGCCTATCGAGGGGATAGTGAGGGTGATAGCCGAGATCCCCAGGGAGCTGCAAACTGTCGTTGTTTGCGGCCACAATGAAGAGCTGGCGCAAAAGATACAAAGTTTGAAAGATGAATATAAGCTCAATATGAAGGTTCTGGGATTCATAGATAATGTCTACGAATATATGGATATATCCGATACCCTCATATCAAAATCGGGCGGCATTACCGTATCCGAGAGCTTAGCCAAGGAGATACCGTTAGTCGTAATATCTCCGATACTTGGCCAGGAGACCGGTAACTCGGCCTTTTTGGTGAGGAATAACGCGGCGGTGAAAGTGAAAAGATTAGATGATCTTAAGGCGGCGCTCGAAGGCCTCATATCCGATCCCGTGAAGCTTGATAAGATGAAGGAAGCTATTAAAAGAATAGAGAAACCTAATGCCGCTTATGACGTCGCCAAGTTTGCCTATGAATACGATAAATAGAGATCTAAAAGATGTCATCGATTCCGTTAAGGCGTATATAGAGCTCGACCGGGCCTCGGGTATTAGCGAGTTTTTTGTAGATACACCCGATACCCGATACGCAATACACAATACGAGCGATTTGGATTCTCTGAAAACGGAGATCTCGGGCTGCAAGCGCTGCAGCCTACACAGGACCCGCCATAACACGGTACTCGGCGCGGGCAATCCCAAAGCGGAACTTATGTTCATAGGCGAAGCGCCGGGGGAGGATGAAGACCTCCATGGGCTTCCTTTTGTGGGAAGGGCGGGACAGCTTCTTACCAAGATCATCGAAGCGATGGGCCTTAAAAGGAGCGATGTGTATATCGCGAATATATTAAAGTGCAGGCCCCCTAATAATCGCCCGCCTCTTCCTGCGGAGATAGAAGAATGCGAAGATATCCTTAAAAAGCAGATCGGTATAATAAAGCCAAAGATAATCTGTACGCTGGGAAAATTTGCCAGCCAGACATTATTGAGGACCGAAACAACTATAAGCGCCTTAAGGGGTAATTTTAAAGAGTACAATGGTATTAAACTCATGCCCACTTTCCACCCGGCGTATCTATTAAGAAACCCTGCTGATAAAAAATTGGTGTGGCAGGATATGAAGAAGATAATGAAGGAGTTAAAGCGTTAATGTCAAATGACAAAATTCAAATGTCAAATGAAATCCAAAATTCCAATGACAAATTTCAAAACCAGTGTTTTGTCATTTGTGCTTTGACATTTGACATTCAATTGTCATTTGTGCTTTGACATTTGTTATTATCGAGATGCATGAATCCAATCACACTATGCCCAAGTTCGCCCAGATTGCAATAGCCTTACCCATAGACAAGCTCTTCCACTACAGGATCCCGGAAAACCTTTCAGGTGAAATAGCTGTAGGCCAGCGCGTCTTCGTGCCTTTTACCAATAGAAGAGTTGTGGGATACGTTGTCGGTTTTAGCGACGAGGCGGAAGTAAAAGAGGTGAAGGACATAGAAGGCATAATAGATAAAGACCCGCTTCTCACCGAAGAGATGCTCAAACTTACCAAATGGATAAAGGATACCTACTTCTGCTCATGGGGCGAGGCGATAGAGGCCGCCATACCGAGCGGAATAAAGAAGGGTAAGAAAGAATTGGGGACGAGGATAAAAGGGCTCCATACAGGGCCGGAAGATTTTCTTATCACGGGAAAGCATAAGCCTACCGAAGAACAGTCGAAAGCCCTGAAGAGCGTAATCGAGACGATAGATAAAAAAGAGTATGTGACGTACCTCTTGCACGGCATTACGTCCAGCGGCAAGACAGAGGTATATCTCCAGGCCATAGACCATGCTCTGAATAAAGGCAGGCAGGCGATAATGCTGGTGCCGGAAATATCGCTTACGCCTCAGACGGTTGAAAGATTCGTCTCAAGATTCGGCGATAAGGTGGCGGTCATCCATTCCAAACTTACCCCGGCGAAAAAATTCCTTGAATGGAAAAGGATCAAAGACGGAAAGGCGAGTATCGTTGTCGGAGCCCGCTCCGCTATATTCAGCCCGATGAGTAATTTGGGCGTTATCATAATCGATGAGGAACACGAGACGACCTATAAACAGGATGATGTGCCCAGATATCATGCGCGCGATGTAGCAGAGGAAAGGGCCAAACTGAATAATTGTCCTCTCATACTTGGCACAGCAACGCCGTCATTGGAATCTTTCTATAAAGCTAAGCACGGCGAGTATAAACTTGTGAGGCTCACTAAGAGGATAGACGATAGGCTTCTTCCGAAGGTGAAGATCGTAGATATGCGCATGGAGCTTGCCACAAGAAAGAAGATAGCGATATTTTCCAAAATGCTTTTAGACGCCATAGAGAATACCTTAAAGAAAGGGAAGCAGGCGATAATATTCCTGAACAGGCGCGGATTCTCGACGTTCATCAACTGTAAGAAATGCGGCCTTGTGTTAAAATGTAAAAGATGCGATACGGTGCTCGTCTATCATTTCGAAGAGAAAAAATTAGTCTGCCATTACTGCGGCTATACACAGACGCCGCCCGAGATATGTCCGAAATGCAAAAGCGGCTACATAAGATATCTGGGCCTTGGTACGGAAAGAGTTGAATCGGAGATTAGCCGCCAGTTCGCCGGCGCTCATATATCGAGGATGGACTCGGATACCACGACAAAAGCCGGTTCACACGACAGGATCCTGGGAAAATTTAAATCGGGAGAGACGAGCCTGCTGGTTGGAACGCAGATGATAGCCAAGGGGTTGGATTTCCCGGAGGTTACGCTTGTGGGAGTAGTTTCAGCGGATGTGACGCTGAATATTCCTGATTTTCGGTCGAGCGAGAGGACGTTTAATCTATTGACGCAGGTGGCCGGAAGGGCCGGCCGCGGTGAACACGCCGGGGAAGTAATAGTCCAGACCTACGCGCCGGGCCACTATTCGATCCTCACGGCCGCAAAGCACGATTATGAGAAGTTCTATGAGGAAGAGATAAAATCGAGGAAAGAGCTTCTCTTCCCGCCATTCGTAAATTTGGTTAAGATCACCGTGAGAGCGAGAAACGACGAGCTGACTCTAAAGACCGCGCAAAATCTATCGGAAGCTATAAAAGCGGCCATTCCGGGCCCGGGGCCCGGAATTAATTCCGGGCCCCGGGCCCGGAATGATGGTACCTTGTTAGTCGCGGGGCCGGCGCCGGCGCCAATATCGCGCATGCGCGGATATTTCAGGTATAATATACTGCTTAAGGGTAAAGACCGGACCGCGATGTGCGCGCTTCTTCGCAAGGTCTTAGGCTCGTTCCGTAAGCCGCACGGCGTCCTGATAGCAGTCGACGTCGATCCGATATCAATGTGATTTACAGGACGGGGCTAAAAAATTTCCAGCCCCGGCCTGGACACGGCAAAGCGTATGTAGTTGATAAATAGATACTTTTGGTGTATACTATTAGTATACACTCTAAAGGAGGATGTAAAATGAGAGCGGAACATATAAATATAACCATTCCAATCGGTTTAAAGGCCCGTATAGATGAAGAGTCAAAGCGCGAACATATAGGCAGAAGCACATTGATTCA
>JAPLMG010000026.1 GCA_026387165.1 Candidatus Omnitrophota bacterium | reverse complement strand
ATTCTTCTTCGCGGCCTTATCGAGGGCAAGCTTCGCGGTATCGTAACCGTCCTTGTCCAATTTTGAGCTGCCTATGGTATGGCCTTTGGCTTTCAGGAAAGTATAAGCCATGCCGCCGCCTATGATCAGAGCGTCTACTTTATTCAACAGGTTATCGATCACCTTTATCTTGTCTTTGACCTTTGCGCCGCCTAAGATCGCTACGAAAGGCCTCTTGGGATCATCTACCGTCCGGCCGAGATACCGGATCTCTTTCTCGATCAAGAAACCGGCCACTGACGGCAGATACTTTGTTACACCTTCGGTTGAAGCATGGGCCCTGTGCGCCGTTCCGAACGCGTCATTGACGAATATATCTCCGAGACTCGCAAGTTCCTTGGCGAACGCGGGGTCGTTCTTCTCTTCTTCAGCATGGAACCTTAAGTTTTCCAGCAGAACCACGTCACCCGGACTCATCACGGCTACGGTCTTTTTGACGGCATCACCGATGCAGTCATCGGCCTTAGTAACTTTTTTGCCGAGTGAGCTCTCGAGCCTTTTGGCAACCGGCGTAAGTCTCATCGAATCGACCACTTTACCATCGGGCCTGCCCAGATGGCTCATAAGGATAACTTTTGCTCCCTTATCAATTGCGTACTTGATCGTAGGAAGTGCCGCGCGGATCCTTATGTCGTCGGTTATATTCAATTTATCGTCGAGAGGGACGTTGAAATCCACCCTCATCAATACTCTCTTACCTGTTAGATCAATATCCTTTATCGTCTTCTTTGCCATCCCGCGCCTTCTTTTATTATCGACCTCTTATGGTCAATTTTGGTACTCGCCTAAAATCTTACATTTCTCCGATTTGTGAAATATCTTTATGCGAAAAATGCGTTTTTGGGGTATCTCCAGGTGAGCTACCTTCTCGAACGCTTCCCTTTCGGTTATGTAATTGTCTATTCTATCTGATTCGGGTTTTTTGTCAATCTCTTTATTAAAATAGCTAAAATAGGACAGTCACCATTCGTGTAATAAAATAGAATAAAATAGGGACGGGTTCATTTTTTTGCCTTGTTGTTAGAAATAAAAATGAACCCGTCCCTATTTTTTCTATTTTTTTAATGCAGGGCCGCGGCTATTCTTTCGCGCAAAACCTCTAAGTCTATGGGTTTAACCAGGTAGTCCGCTGCTTTCAAGGAGAGCGCTTTATTTTTAATCTCCTCATTGTCAAAGCCTGTAAGGATAATAACCGGAATAGAGGCGGTCTTCTTATCGGATTTCAGCTTCTCTAATATGCCCAAGCCGTTCATGGCCGGCATGCGTACATCCAATAAGACGAGTCCGGGAGTTAATTTTTTAGCCATGCTTACCCCGTTATAGCCGTCCGGTACGATCTTCACCTCATAGCCGCATTTTTCTCCCAAAAAACTATTAATCAAAGAGGTGAACGCCCTATCATTATCGATCATGAGTATCGTCTTCTTATGCTCCACTATTCCTCCTCTTTTATTTCGCCTTTACCGGGCCGGGAAAATTTTAGCAGTCTCTGAATAATACTCTTTGCCCTCTGACACTCTTCAAAAATATTTTTAAGGCTGGTCTTCATATCTTCTTCTTTGGCGCCCTCCATCAAAGAAAGCTGGGCATTTCCTAAGATGATCATCAGGGAATTGTTGACGTCGTGGGCAATTTCAGAAGCGGGCTTGCGGATCGCGGCTATATTTTCCTTTCGGACGAGATGGTCTTGCTTTTGATCCAGCCGGCCGATGTCAGACTTCTGCTTTTTCATAGAGAAATGGGGACGGTTCTATTTTATTATTACTATTTTATCAAAAACTTAATCTTGGCAAGAAGTGTTTGCGCATCAAACGGTTTAAAAACATAATCATCCGCGCCAATCTCTTCCGAGCCGGTCTTGACGTATTCTTCCCCCTGATACTGCGCGGTGAATACCACTACCGGTATGCTGCCGGTAGCTTTATCGGCTTTCAGCTCCCTGCATACATCACAGCCGTTTTTCCCGGGCATAATAATATCCAGAAGAATGAGATCCGGTTTTTCGCTCCTGGCAAATTCTACAGCACGGTCTCCGCTATCAATCGTTAAGACCTTATATCCGCTTGCTTCGAGCCTTGTCCTGGCAAGCTTCAGGAAGTCGCCTTCGTCATCTATGACCAATATCTTCTTCTGTACGGATTCAACGTCACTCATGGTGAGCCTCTTCTTTTTATCCCAGAATTTTCTTTATCATATCCATCAACTCTTCGGGTTCGAATGGTTTGGCAATGCTTCCGTCAGCACCGCATTCCTTAGTTCTTTGGGCAACAGTTGTGGCGGTGGCAGAGATCAGTATTATAGGGATATTCTTCAGCTTATCGTCATTCTTCATTATTCTGGCTACGTCATCACCATTCATATCCGGCAGATAAACATCAAGTATTATGAGGTCCGGTATCATCCTGCGCGCCAGGTCCAGCGCCTCCCGGCCGTCTCTGGCGCCTATCACCTCGTAACCGGACTTATCCAATCTCAGTGACAGGATCTTTAATATGTCCGGCTCGTCATCAACAATTAAGATCTTCTTTGCCACACTTAGCCTCTTCGTTCTTTTATGGGCAAGGTAAAATGAAATGTCGAGCCTTTGCCAAACTGCGACTCTGCCCATATCTTTCCGTTATGCGCAAGAATTATCTCTTTAGAAATAGCCAGCCCGAGGCCCGTGCCGCCTCTCTTCTTTCCGGGCCCACCACCCAGCTGCTCAAAGGCCTGAAAAAGCCTAAACACATCATTTGTCCGGATCCCGGGGCCGGTGTCCTCTACCATAACATGCACCACATTATCCTCGCTCTTCGTAGTAATGGATATGCCGCCTTTTTCCGTAAATTTTATTGCGTTGCTCAACAAATTAGTGACCACCTGAACGATCTTATCGTGATCAAATTTAATCTTGCGTGTATCCTCATCGAGATTTACCGTGAGGCCCAGGCCCTTATTGTCCGCTTCAAAACCCTTCTCTTTACTGACCATCAGGATCAATTCATTAATATCATTTTCCTTGCTATCGAGCTCCATCTTTCCCGCTTCCATCTTCTGAAAATCCAAAACGTTATTGATCAGGCGGCCCAATCTGTCTATATTGCTCTTCGCGGTGCCCAAAACATCTTTCTGCTCAAGCGTTACGCTCCCTAACAGCCCCTCCAGGACAAGATTGATGCTTTCCTTGATGACTGCCATCGGACTTCTGAGCTCATGCGAGACCATAGAGGCGAACTTCGACTTCATCTCTGCGGAGGCCTTTATGACCTCCGCTTTCTTCAGATCGTTTTCCAAAAGCTTGCGCCCGGTGATGTCTTGAATAGCCAGCAGGATTAAATCTTCTTCCTCTTCTCCTACTGCCCTTTTCGTTATCATTGCTGCCATTTTATTAGAAATACGCAGCTGACAGGCATTCAGGATCATGGCTCGCTCGCCAATTTTTTCAAACTTATGCTTAACATCATAATCTTTCACAACTTTTCTTTCCGGTATAACTTCTCTTAATAGTTGAAGCAGCTTGGGAATATTCCATTGTCTATCACCTAAATCAGGAAGCGGCCGTCCTATTGTCTCTTTTTCCGCAACCTCAAAAGCAGCGTAGAAAGCATGGTTAGCGGAAATGACCCGTAAGCGCTTATCCAAAACCAAAAATGGCTCCCTTAGCGTGCCAATGATGCTATTGGCATAGTCAATGGACGCTTCAATCTTTGGCCCGCTTCTTTGCTTTTCCAGGCACCTGTCCACCGTCGTCTTCATCCCTGCCAAATCAAAGGGTTTGCATATAAAATCAAAGGCCCCCATCTTTACTGCCTCTACGGCCAACTCTATGGTGGGATAGCCGGTGATGATTATTACCTCTGTGTGGGGATTGACGCTCTTTACCTCTTTTAAGAGATCCATGCCGCTGGCGCCGGGCATCTTTAAGTCAGTGATCAGGAGGTCGAAAGGCTCTTCTTTCATTCTTTTTAGCGCCGCGCCTGAGTCTTCGGCAGCCTCTACATGATAGCGGTCTTCGCCGAATGTCCGAACCAGCAACTGTTGTACGACCTTCTCATCATCAAGCACCAATATTCTGTTTTTTACCATAGAACCTTATCCGCCGCTTTCAAGGAGAACGCTTTATTTTTAGTTCGGGTGATAGAGATAATAGATCGTTGCGTCTCGGAGCCTCCTGTCATATTCGCTTTTTTCGGACATACTCGACGCGATCGCGTTTATGATGGTCATCGCTATCAATGAAAAAAGGATGATCAGGGGCGCTATCTTTGCGGCCAGCCGCAATTTTTTCACAAACTTTTCTCTGCCGGAATGGGCCTTACTCCTTGCCCGTAAAGCCCTCTCTATCAGGTTTCTACGCCAGTCCGGGTTGGTATCCATAAATTGCGCTCCCGCTAAATATGAACCGAGCAGGGCCCTTTTCACATGGCGTATCTTGCCCGTGCCATTCAAAGGCGTTTCTGAAAACTTTGTAATTAACTCAAATTTCACGTATTCATCTACTTTAAAACACCGCTCGGCATGAATACGGAAACCGCTAAAACTTATATCATCTAAAGAGGCCTTCGATAAGAACCCCCCGCCTCTGTCCGTATTTAAAAGGACATCTCCCTTTATGTCGAGTCTTTTATATTTTCTTTTTTCGTCAATTCTCAAGCCCCGCATCTTCGCCATCCTCGCTTGCGCAGAAATTAATTTACACCACGGCGCTTTAACACTTCATCTATTTTCGCCTTCAGGTCTGTTACCCCTATTGGTTTTTCGAGATACGCCTCGTCATATAATCTGGCGCATCCTTCTTTAGTTGAATCGTCCAATACGGCAGTCAGCATAACAACCGGAATTGCAATGGTATCCTTATTATTTTCCTTCAGTCTTTTTAAGACCTCCAGGCCGTCCATCCCGGGCATATGGATATCTAAAAGGATCAAATCCGGTTTTAACCACTTTGCCGCTCTGATGCCGCCTTTCCCGCTCGTCTCAATGCTCACTTCAAAATCACCCATTAGCTCCAAGCCTTTCTTCAGCACATCACAAAGGCTCTTTTCATCATCGATAATCAGTATTCTCTTTTTTTCTGACATCCTTTGCCTCTCTTTTTATCACGCCCTGAAAAACATTCATCGTGATGGCGTATATTTATCTACGATCTCACCTATCACTT
>JAPLMG010000249.1 GCA_026387165.1 Candidatus Omnitrophota bacterium | reverse complement strand
CCGTTCTCGTTCAGATAGCTACCCAACGTCTTAAGGCTACGCCAGTTGCTCGTTATTTTAGAATATTCCTTAACTACAAAGCCCTCCACGAACGGTTTACGCGACTCAGCGTCTTCGTCATTAATGCCGTAATTCCCTATCAGAGGATAGGTCATGGTAACTATCTGGCCTTTATATGACGGGTCGGTCAATATCTCCTGGTATCCGGACATGCTTGTGTTAAAGACGACCTCTCCGTATCTTTCACCGGGAGATCCGAAAGAGTTGCCCTTGAATATCCTGCCGTCTTCTAATGCGAGGATCGCTTCCATATTGCTTTCGTCATTGCGACCCCACGCCCGGCTTGCTGGGTGTGGGGTAAGCAATCTCTTACTTTACAAAATGACGAAGACGCCTTCTAAGTGAACGTCTTCGTCATTTTGTAAGCACTGACTTTGTGCTTAAATCTTCCTACACAAGCCCCTGGTCTATCATCGCATCCGCGACTTTGATGAATCCGGCCAGGTTTGCACCCTTGACGTAGTTAATATATTTTCCTTCTTTTCCGTATTTAACACACTGTTCGTGGATAGCTATCATGATATCATGCAGCCTTCTATCCACTTCTTCGCGTGTCCATGACAATCTCATGCTGTTCTGTGACATCTCAAGCCCTGAGGTTGCCACGCCGCCTGCATTTGCCGCTTTTCCTGGAGCATAAAGTATCTTAGCGTTCTGGAATACCTTTATACCCTCAGGAGTTGTCGGCATGTTGGCGCCCTCGCCGATGGCTATGCAGCCGTTCTTAACCAACATCTTAGCGTCATCACCGCTTATTTCGTTCTGCGTAGCCGAAGGGAACGCGATATCACATTTCACGCTCCAAGGCCTCTTCTTCTCGAAGTATTTACAGGTGAACTCTTTGGCGCAGTCTTTTATCCTGGCGCGCTTCACATTCTTAAGATTGAGCACGCAGGCGAGCTCCTTCTTGTCTATACCGCCTGCGTCGTAGATGAAGCCATCTGAATCAGACAGGGTCACTACTTTGGCGCCCAGCTCTATCAGTTTTTCTACCGTGTACTGAGCTACGTTTCCGGAACCGGATACGGCGCATGTCTTCCCTTTTAAGGATTCGCCCCTGGTCTTAAGCATCTCTTGTACGAAATAGACGCATCCATAGCCTGTTGCCTCAGATCTTATAAGGCTGCCGCCCCAATTCAAGCCCTTGCCCGTAAGAACACCGGTGAATTCATTGCGGACTCTTTTATATTGGCCGAACATATAACCGATCTCCCGTCCGCCTACTCCTATATCGCCCGCGGGGACGTCAGTATTCGGACCGATGTATTTACAGAGCTCTAGCATAAAACTCTGGCAGAACTTCATTACCTCGTTGTCGGATTTTCCTTTTGGATCGAAATCTGAACCGCCCTTGCCGCCGCCCATAGGTAATGTTGTGAGGCTGTTCTTGAAGACCTGTTCAAATGCCAGGAACTTCAAGACTCCAAGATTGACGCTTGGATGAAAGCGGAGACCGCCTTTATAAGGCCCGATCGCGCTGTTCATCTCTATGCGGAATCCTCTGTTTATCTGTATCTCCCCCTTATCATCCAGCCATGGAACACGGAACATCAACACTCTCTCCGGCTCCACCATTCTTTCGAGGATCATCGAGTTTTTGTATTTAGGAGTCGCCTCTATCAGCGGCATTACGGATTCAGCCACTTCCAGTACGGCTTGATGAAACTCTTTCTCCGCCGGATTCTTCTCGATCACTTTTGCCATGAACTCTGCTATTTTCTTCGACATACTTCCTCCTTTTTGGTGAATAGTCTCTCTATCGCCGCGTAATTTGTGCTATCCGCCTTCGCATCCACCAGAGCGCAACTGAATGCTTCGGCGCCTGCCTGCCGTCAGGCCCTGCACCGATATGGTACAGGGCAGGCAGGGATTGTTTGCCGCTATTAAGCAACAGCAAACAAAAAAGACATCCCAGTCTTGCCAGGGACGTCTTTGTCCTTAATCTGCTGCCATTATAACCGCCTACCGATTTTTTGTCAATCGCAATTTGAGATTGTGCAATTTGAGATTGCTTCGCTCACGGAGTTTATCCCGCACCCTTGTGGTGCGGGGTTCGCTCGCAATGACGTGAGGATTTCAGATACTCTAATATGCCTTTAGCCGCTCTTTTTGCCATGCCCATCGCCTCTATGACGGTGCCCTCTCCCCCTACGATATCTCCGCCGGCGTAGACTCTCTTTATGGAAGTCTCCATCGTCTCCTTATTCACTATAAGGTCGCCGTATTTATCCGTCTTCAATTCCGGCGTCACGCTGATGAGTATCTGATTGGCCTTCAATCCTACCGCTATTACAGCTATGTCGCATTCGATATCGAATTCGCTTCCCTCGATCGGTACGGGCCGTCTTCGTCCTGAACTGTCGGGTTCTCCGAGCCGGCATTCAAGGCATCTCATCTTTTTGACAAATCCGTTATCATCGCCCAAAAATTCTACGGGCTGCATGAGAAATTTAAACTTAACCCCCTCTTCCCTGGCATGTTCTATCTCAAGCCTGCGCGCGGGCATTTCCACTTCCGTCCTTCTATATATAATGGTTGTGTCCGAGGCTTGCATGGTCATATTTTGCAGGCGCAGCGCCGCCCTTGCGGCGTCCATTGCGGTATTGCCGCCCCCTATAACAAGCACTTTCTTACCTATATTAACAGGGGTGTGGTATTCCGGGAATTTGTATGCGGACATAAGATTTATTCTGGTCAGGAATTCGTTTGCGGAGTATATGTTGCAGAGGTTCTCGCCCGGTATCCCAAGGAACGACGGTATCCCCGCGCCAAGGCCCAAAAAGACGGCAGAGTACCCTTCAGCTAAAAGCTCATCGAGAGTCTTCGTCCTGCCTATGATGAAGTTCCCGACAAAATCAACACCTATTCTTTTTAGATAATCGATCTCGAAATCCAGTATGTCCCTGGGCATCCTGAAGGGCGGAATACCATATCTCAGGACCCCTCCGGGTTTCTGGAGGCCTTCGAATACCGTAACCTTTATGCCATACCTTGCCAGCTCTCCTGCGCAGCATAAACCTGCAGGGCCGGAACCGACCACGGCAACCTTGTATCTGGAAAGTGTCTTGTCCGAAGTCTTTGGTATATCGACGCTGTTATTCATGCCGTAATCACCCGCGAAGCGTTCCAGGAAATGTATATTTATCGCTTCTTTGGACGCAAAGAGAGAGCCCTTCTTCGTGAAGACGCAGGTGAGCCGGCATTGGTATTCGGCCGGACATACCCGGCCGCATATTGAAGGAAAATTATTCTTCTCGCGTATAGTGGCGAACGCCGCGGAGTAATCTTTTTTGGTTATCTGATATATGAATTTCTTAATATCTATTCCGACCGGGCATCCGGCGATGCATGTGGCCTTCTTGCATTGAATGCACCTTGCCGCTTCCTCTAGCGCCTGGTCTTCCGAATAACCCATGACGACTTCCTCGAAGTTGCCCCTTCTTGTGGATACTTCGGCCTCCCGCACATTTACAGGTTCTTTTTTCACCCCGCCCATTCCTTTGTTTTACATAAATAACTTGGTATCTTATTCATATTTATTATATCCTAGCCACATAAAATCTGTTCTCTGTATAAGAATGGGCGGGGTTCATTTTTGAAGTGCGTCAAGTTTACAGATATGCTTCTCTTTATCGTCGTAAATCCTGTTGCGCTTGGTGAGCTCTTCCCAATCCACTAATGAAGCGTCAAACTCCGGCCCGTCAACGCAGCTGAAATACGTCTTGCCGCCTACTGTAACCCGGCAGCAGCCGCACATTCCCGTGGCATCTACCATGATGGCGTTCAATGAGACTATCGTCTTTGCGTTAAATTTCTTGGTAACCATAGAGCTTCTCTTCATCATCGGGATCGGGCCTACAGAATATACCAGGTCGTATTTACCCTTACTGAGGAGCTCTTCGAGTATATCGGTAGTGAAGCCTTTGCGGCCGTAAGAACCATCGTCCGTGGCGACATAAAATTCATCGCAAGCTCCCTTTAGCTCGTTCTCCAATATCAGTAGGCTCCCGGATCTTGCCCCGAGTATAGTTGTGACATGATTACCGGCTTCTTTCATCGCCCTGGCTACGGGATATATCTCGGCAGAACCTACTCCGCCGCCGACTATTATGACCTTTCCGTATTTTTTGATCTCGGTGGGATGGCCGAGCGGCCCCACGAGAGAGTAGAGCGAATCTCCTGTCTTCATAGCGCCCAACATCTTTGTGGTGAGGCCCGCTTCCTGGAATATCAGTTTTATCGTGCCCTTGATGAAATCTCTTTCCACAACGGTCAGGGGAATCCTCTCCCCTCGCTCGGATGCCATGAGGACGATAAATTGTCCGGGTCTCGCCTTTGACGCTATTTCCGGAGAGAGTATCTCAAGCATCCCTATTTTAACGCCGCCCGAATCTATAAGTCTCTCTTTATTCAGTATCTTCATAGATTAATTCCGTCATTGCGAGGAAGCTGCAGTATACACGTCGGCTGACGAAGCAATCCTCCTCGCAATGACGATGGAATGCTTTCTGTAGCCGAACTGCTACAATTGTCTAAAACTCCTTAAACCTGTTGGTGATAGGCATTCTCCGGTCTTTCCCGAACGCTCTTGGCGTAATTCTTATTCCGGGCGGAGACTGCCTTCTCTTATATTCGCTTCTATCTACCATCGCGACCACTTTTAATACATCCTTGCTGCTAAAACCTGAGGATATTATCTTCTTTATGTCGCGATCGTCTTCCACATACGACTTAAGTATAGGATCGAGCTTTGCATATGCAGGCAGGGTGTCGCTATCCTTCTGGCCCGGCTTAAGCTCGGCGGTCGGCTCCTTAATCAGTATGGACACGGGTATAACCTTCGAAATAGAATTTCTATATACGGAAAGCTTGTAGACCAAAGTCTTGGGCACGTCTTTTATGACTGCGAATCCGCCTGCCATGTCGCCGTAAAGCGTTGCGTAGCCCGTGCTCATCTCGGACTTGTTCCCTGTAGTAAGGATGAGCCAACCGAATTTATTTGATAATGCCATGAGCATATTGCCTCTTATGCGCGCCTGCAGGTTCTCTTCAGCTATATTGCTTTCGCGGCCCTCAAACAACTTTTCTAAAGACGCGAGATATGCCTTGAATACGCTCTCTATGGAGACGACTTCATATCGTATGCCGAGGTTTGAGGCGAGCCTCTTGGCATCGTCCGCCGACTCCTGCGACGAGTAACGGGAGGGCATGAATAGCCCGGTCACATTCTCTTTGCCAAGAGCATCCACAGCTAATGCGGCGACAAGCGCGGAATCGATACCGCCGCTCAGTCCTATAGCGACTTTTTTAAAGCCGTTTTTAGCTGCATAATCTTTTAGTCCTAAGAGAAGCGCCTGATATACTTCTTCGGTGCTTTTAAGTAATGGAGAGATCCTCCCTGCCCTGTACCCGAGCGGAGCGAGTGGTAGTCAGTATGATCTGAGCCCCCGAGCCAGCCTGTTTCTTTATAGGGCCTTTTATGTGCCATGCATCTTCGCATATATTCACGCCGAACAGAATATTATTCAAGTTGAATACCGATGGTTTTTCTCCGGATTTGAAATACCTCACTTCATCAAATACGCCGTAATTGGGCAGGAGCATCTTGTGGTATATCGCCCTTATCTTCTTTTTGTGGATTATAGCCGCGGCATTGTATATATTGCCTCTGGTTTTATCTACAAATCCCACTACGGCGATAATATCCTTCACCGATTCGGCTACGCTGTTTAACGCGTCTATATTGCGCCGGATAAAGTGCGCCTTGAACAGAAGATCCTCAGGCGGATACCCGGTTACGGCCAGCTCCGGAAACGTGACTAGGTCTGCGCCTGCGCTTTCGGCTCTCTTTATATATGAATTTATCTTTTCGGCGTTAAAGATGAGGTCGCCCACTACGCTGTTAACTTGAGCCTGAGCTAATCGTATAAATTTTTGCATAAGATCACTTCTTTATGGAATCCATGAGTATTATCGCTTCCGCTATCTGGCGCATCGAGTGCCTTGTGTCCATGCTCTGCCGCTGTATCTTCTTGAAAGCCTCCGCCTCTCCGAGGCCCTGTTCCCTCATCAAAATGCCTTTTGCCTTCTCGACTACCTTTCTCGTTTCGAGCTCTTCCTGGATAACCTTGGTCTTTACCATAAGCTCGGAGTTCTCTATTACGATCGCTGCCTGATTTGCCACGCTCGTCAATATATCTATCTCTTCGGCCGTGAATTTATGCGGGCGCGATGTGTAATTATTCAATACACCTATCACCTTTCCTTTTACAGAGAGAGGAACCGATAAGAGAGATCTTAAACCCTCTTTTTTTGCTATATCCTTATACTTGTATTCCGGTTCTTTAACTATGTCCAAAACGGCCTGCGGCTTGTTATTAAGAGCCGCTTTGCCTGCTATCCCCTCACCCAGCCTTAATGCCGGTTTCTTGTTATATACCTCACTCATCGATTGGGTAGCCTTCAATACAAGCGTATTGGTCTTTTCATCCAGAAGGCTTAAAGAGCATATATTTGAGTTCATTATCTCGGCCGATACGGTGACGATGAGTTTTAGTATATCCTCTAAGTACAGGTTCGAAGTTATCGACCTGCTTACTTTAGACAGAGCCTCAAACTGCTTCGCGTGCGATATCGCCTTTGTGGTCTTTTTCGGCATTTTATTACATATCTTTCTTCGGCTTAATCCGCCTTCGTCCCGCCAACGACGGGACTTCGGCGGATTTCATTAAATGCTCAAGCTGTCAAATTTTTGGGTTCAATGTTCGTCCCTAAAAATTTTTCATCTGTTCTCTCTTCGTATTCCTGGACCCAACCACTATTTAACCCTAAAGAAAAAGCTTCGTCAACTATAATTTCGTACTCGCTCTTTTCTACGCTCCGGGAGAGCTCCTTGAAATTGTGCGCCTTGAAAGTCGGATAGTATTGGCTCATTATGCTTAAATAAGCATTCTTCGATATCCGGCCTCTTATAAATTTTAGGCTCTGCACTGTCCCCGAGACATTATTTGGCAGGACAAGAAGCCTTATTATGAGGCCTTTCCCGGCTATTCCGTCGCTATCCAAAGTCAGGTCCCCGACCTGCCTATGCATCTCTATTACGGACGATCTGTTATATTTCATATAGTCAGGCGCATCCGAATACTTTATGGCCATGCTATTATCAGAATAACGCATATCAGGAAGATATATGTCTATGATGCCGTCAAGCATCTTTATTGTATCCGGGGAATCGTAGCCGCTTGTATTATAAACGATGGGTATATTCAACCCTTCTCTAACGGCGATCTCCAGTGCCGTCAATATTTGGGGCACGTAATGAGTGGGGCTGACTAAATTTATATTGTGGCATCCCGATTTCTCAAGATCAAGCATTATGGAGGCCAGTCTTTCTGTCGTGATCTTTTCGCCGTTGTCGAGCTGACTGAATTGATAATTCTGGCAGTATACGCATTTCATATTGCAGTATGCGAAAAATATAGTGCCGGAGCCCTTAGATCCTGATAGCGCCGGCTCTTCGCCATGATGTTGAATGTAGCTGTAAATAACAGGATCCAGCGGCGCCCTGCAGTATCCGGTCTTTCCGCTCTGTCTATCTGCACCGCATCTGCGCGGGCATATCACGCATCTCTTTAACGCGCCTTCGAAATTTTTAACAGCATTGCGTATGAGTTTTAGCTTATCCACTTTAAAGATATTTGTCGGGACTTAAAGACCTATCGCGCCGAGTACTTACGCGCGAGAGTAAATATAAATAGGCCTGTCAGGAATACTCCAAGGAATGCTTCTGTCGCGGCCATAAGCCGAAAAAGAGAATACGCTTTGGGTATGATATCACCGTAACCGACCGTGGTAAACGTTACGGCGCTATGGTAGAGATAGTCGCTCCATGTTAATGTGCATGACGGATTGATAGAGCTCTCTATGCCCCCTAGCGACCAGAATGCAGTGGCGAATCCGAATATGATCAATAAGGCTGAAATGACTATTCTGTGCGGCTTCTCTCCGTAGCCGCACGATATGTCCATGAAGAGGCTCGGAATATAATGCCAGTTCCGGCTCTTCTTGAGCATCAACCTCTCCATAGTCTTCTCTTTAAAGGCCGCCCAGCTCGCGTCGTTATACATGCCGTTATGGAGAAAATAATTTTTTAAAGCTCTGTATGAATCTTCTGAAGAGACCGGCCCGCTCTCATCTATTTTAGCGCCTACGCTGAATTTTGCTTGAGACGAAAAATTTCTCATGGAGAGTGACTTAACATCCTTAATGTCGGCGTGCCACAATTTGGTGTTATACAGGCATGCGTTCGAAAAATCCGAACCCGTAAGGTCGGCCTCACTAAGATTCGCTCCGGTAAGATCGGCGTTCCAGAGCCTTGAGTTTACCAATTTTGCTTTAGTGAGATCGGCGCCTCTTAAGTTGCAGTGCGTGAGGTCCGAGTGCGACAGGTCGGCTCCCACAAATTCGCAAGTCTCAAGGTTCGTGTCGAATATTTCAACCCCGGAAAGATCGGCGCGTGAAAAATTCTTCTTGCCATCCTTGATGGCCGATAATATTTTTGCGCTCTTTTCTTCTGCCATAACTTAAGGCTCGACTCTATGGGTTATATTCTTGTCTATAAAGTCTATGATGAGTTTTTCGTTTTCTTGAGATAGATGAACGAACGCGACGCCCATCCCGGGATAAAAGTGGGGCTGCAATTCTTTATCCGCGATCCATATGACCCTCGCGGCAGCATCCAAAAATCTTGTCTCGCCGCGATGGATCAGTTCTATCTCCAGTTGGCTGTTTACGGGGAAGGTGTATTTGGAAAATATGCATAGTCCCGCCGCGCTCATATTGACCACTTCGCCTTCAAAAACTTTAGGCCTTTTCTGAGATCCGACGACCCAGTACTTTACCTTCAGATGCATCTCCAGCCTCTTAAACCTGCGTCTTAAGTGAGCCATTTCGGCGCTCTCCTCGTAGAAGCTCTTGATCGCGCTCTCCTCATCCGGATATGTCTCAAAGACGGATTCCAGCTTAACCATCTTGAATAGTTCCGTTACCTGCGCCGGGACAATAATAAACCTCGCTTTGCCCTTATGGTTCAGGACGTTCTTATAAGCTATCGCGAGCACCGAGAGCCCGCTATAATCTACGAGGTTGACGTACTTTAAGTTAAATATGATGTTGGATTTGCCGGAATTTAAAAGATGACCTACGGACTCTATGATATCGGAAGAATTGATATTGACATTCCCTTCGATATCGAGGATCGTTATATTCCCGCTCTCCCTGAATCGCGCCGGCATGCTACGGCTGCCTGAAGAGAAAAGTGCTTACTCCGCGCCCCATCCTGTTCACGTCCTTACCCACTCCGGAAACCGTTTCGCCGCAGCCGAACAGGGCTGCACACACGGCCAGCAATAGTACAAACAAGACCAGTCTCTTCACAAGAACGCCCTCCTAATGGTTATCCTTCGACGCGGCCTATTCTTTATCAAAGGCCTTGCTCACCCATCGACTTTGCTCGGGATGAGCCCTGAGCTTTTGCCGAAGGGCTCAGGATTAACCCTGAGCCTGCCGTCCTTCGACATTGCTCAGGACGGCCCTGAGCTTGTCGAAGGGCCGAAGGGTTAGTTCATTAACCTGCGGGGATCTTGAGGCTCCCCGTCTTTTCTTATTTCAAAATGCAGATGCGGCTGCATCGACTTGGATGCCGCATTGCCCGTCTTGCCGACATACCCTATAAGCTCGCCCCTGCAAACATGCTTCGTTGCCAGCGCAACCCAGTCGGACAGGTGCCCGTAATACGTCTGATAGCCGTCCGGGTGGTAGATCATTATATATTTTCCGTATCCGGTGGGGACCTCGCCCCTGAAGGCTATCCCGCTTTTGGACGCATATACAGGCGTCCCTACGGGAACCAGTATATCTATGCCGCTGTGAGAACGGCCGTTGCGCCTCTTGGTTCCAAACTCGCCCGAGCCGTGCGCGTCGTTGCGCACTATGATCCGGGAAGAGCCCGAAATTATAGGCCGCAAAAAGAAAGGCTCTTTTACCCTGTAGAGCAATATGGAAGCCGGCTCATATAAAAAGACTGTGACTGATACCGTCGCGGCCACGATCACAGCCAATATTAAATTTTTACTTCTCATCTATCCAATCTTATCCGCCGAAGCACTCAGTCTATTTCTAGTTGATACTTCGACAAAAGCTCAGTATCAATCCTGAGCCTGTCGAAGGATTGAATGCGAAGGCGGATTAAAAAAGCCATACTCCCCTTTATGAAGAAAAATATGGCTTCGCAGCATCTTAAAGCCAATTGCTGCATAGTTCTTCTTCGCTAAAGCTTCGAAGAAATCTCGCCGAAGCCTTGGCGAAGGCGGACCCCATAGGCTATAATCAGCTGAAGGGCGAAGCAGAATGGCTTTTCCTTTAGCCTTACAAGCTATAGCCCGCAAGGCTATCGGCAGTTTGTAGGCATCCAGTTTTCCGTAGGAAAACTGGATAGACAGCCCGTAGGCACTAATTTTGCGTGGCAAAATTAGCAGAGACGGTATGATTACTTAGCCTCTGTCGCTTGAGCTTCTGTCTTTTCTTTGGCCGCTTCAGAGGGGATGCTTATAACCCCTTCAGCCGCCTTTACGGCAGTTTCAGCGGTTCCCGTTATCGGCTCGGTTATAAGCTCTTTTATTTTTGACATGTCGCCCGTAGTAACTTCGGAAACTCTTTTGACCTCATTTGTGACTACGCTGACTCCTTTCTTCAACGTGTCGGCCACAACGCTGGCGGATTCTTCAGTCACTCTTGCCGGATATCCCAATAGATTTTTCCAGAAATTCTTAACCCTCGTGCCAAAGCCTTCCTTCCCGGCGGCGTAAGAAGCCGATACCGACATTACGGATATTGCGAGTATGACCGCTGTTATTATGAACAGCCTCTTCTTCATCTCAAACTTCCCTTTCCTTTGTTAATTTTGTGCCCTCAATATACAATGAATGGCAGGCCTTTTCAAGTAAAAACGAACATCTTTACTCCTGCCAACAGGAGTATCAGTCCGAATATCTTCTTCAATACGGCATCCGGAACCCCATGGACCAGAGTTGCGCCGACTAAGCCTCCCGCCACGAAGCCGAGAGCTATAAATACAGCTATATCGAGCCTTACGTTGCCGCTATGATAGTATTTAAGCGCCGCCAGCAATGTTATAGGAGGAACCATTACGGCCAAAGATGTCCCCTGGGCCTGATGCTGGGTCAATCCGAATATGTAGACGAGTGCCGGCGCAAGCAGTATTCCTCCGCCTAAGCCCATAAATCCGCTGAATGTGCCGGCGATCAAACCCAATAATATGTAAGAAAGCTGCATCATCGTTAATCTCTCCCTATTCTATTTCGCTCTTAACCATTGCATACCCCGGGGGTCTACGCCGGTATCGGCTTTGAAGTAGGCTCCTATTTTAGCAGAGATAATACTATCTCATTGACTATTTTGCCGTCGGTTTTTCCCTTTACTCTCTCCATCACTACCTTCATGATTTTGCCCGCGTCGGCCTTGGATGTGAATCCGGACTCCTGCACAGCCGTCTTTACAATAGACGTCAGCTCTTCCAGGCCCATCTCTTTCGGAACATATCTTTGCAGCACTTCGAGCTCCATAGTCTCCTTCTCCACAAGATCGCTGCGGCCGCCCTTCCCGAATTGGGATATAGACTCCCTGTGCTCTTTTATCATCTTCTGTATCACCTGCAGCACGTCGAGCTCTTCAAGCTTTTTAACTTTTTTAACGATCTCTGTATTTCTAACGGCCGCTATTGCCATGCGAAGCACCGATAGCTTCAAGCTATCCTTCTGCTTCATAGCGTCCTTCATCTGGGACTCTATCTTCTCATAAGTAGTCATAAATTTAAACCTCGTTCACGCGTATAAAATCCGCTTTCGTCCCGCCGTTGGCGGGACTTCGACGGATTGTTTGCCGCTCTCAAACAACAGCAAACAAAGCTCCTCCCACTAAAAATCATCTTTATTTTTTGCGGTGAAAAGAGATTTTAAAAATATCTACAGAAAGATTAAAGTGAAGCCTGCAAAAGTTAGATTATAATTTCGTAACTTTTGTTGCCTGGTCACCTTTGGGGCCCTTAACGATCTCGAACTGGACCTTGTCGCCCTCCTTCAAGCTCTTATAGCCCTCGCCCTCTATTGCGGAATGGTGAACAAAGACATCACTGCCGGTATCGGCGACTATGAAGCCGAAACCTTTCTTGTCATTGAACCATTTTACTGTTCCTTCAGCCATTTAAATTATTCACCTCCTTTACGATTTAATTATTAAGCCAAGGTGCATCCGCCTTCGCATTCAATGAGAAATAGACTGAATGCTTCGGCGGATTGTTTGCCGCTCTAAAACAACGGCAAACAAAAAAGCCACTCAAGGCTTTGTTCAAAGTCCTGAATGGCGCTAAAACCTTCTGCAGTTGATATTTTGCACTAAGTACCTGTTTAACTAATGCAATATAGTATATATCATAATTCACGTGTTGTCAATCCCTCGACGCATTTTATTTGCTCGGGATTGACCCTGAGCTTTTGTCGTCCATCGACCTTGCTCGGGACGGCCCTGAGCTTGTCGAAGGGCCGAAGGGTCAAGGAGTTGCATATCTTTTTTAACGGGTTCAAGTAATCGACTATAAGCTTACCGAGCAGGTGGTCAATTTCATGCTGAATAACCCTCGCCAGGAGCCCTTCGGCCGAAAGCCTGATCGCCTGGCCGTCCTCATTCAGATAATCAACCACTACCTTTTTCGATCTTTTTACGTTTACGCACTTCTCAGGAACGCTCAGGCATCCTTCCTCCTGCGTTTCGCTGCCCTCCTTCTTTAATATAATAGGATTTATCAATTTTCTAAGGCCGTCGCCTATATCGATAACCACCATGTTCCTGCGTATCCCCACCTGAATGGCCGCCAGGCCTACGCCGCCTTTCATGTACATAGTTTCGGCCATATCGGCGAGCACTCTCTTCTCGTCATTCCCTATACTCTTAACATCCTCGCCCTTTCTTCTTAAAGCAGGGTCCGGAAAGTGTTTTATCTCCATCTCTTCCCCATGATTATTTCGTTCTTTTGATCTTGTTCTTATTGTCGACCTTTATTACGATAAGCTTAATGCTTTTTGCTTCCGTATCATCGATCAGGCCGTATGAGAGTATTATTACGAGGTCTCCGGGTTTTCCGAGGTGGGCGGCAGCGCCGTATAGTCCTATCGTTCCCGAACCGGCAGGCTCCTCTATGGCATAGGTTTCGAAACGCGCGCCGTTGTTTATATTCACTACCTGGACTATTTCGTTGGGATAGATATTGCTCGCCCTGAGAAGCTTCTTATCTATGCCTATGCTTCCGTTATAATGCAGATCGGACTTGGTTACGGTTGCGCGATGGATCTTGGATTTGCACATTATTCTTAACATGGTATCGGATAGCCCGCTCTTTTTATTATTATTCCTGATCGGTCAGGTAGTTTCCATCGAAGTAGAGTGACCTGGTCTTGGAGAGATAGTCGGCATCTATCGGTATAGATGAGGTTTGTGAATGGTATACCCACATTTCGCGGGGATCTGGCCACCTTTTTTTGTCCTCTACGGTGCTGACCGAATCCGGTTTTCCCCATTTGGACTCAACTTCCTGCTTCGTCATGCCGGTCTTCAAGGTAGTCTTCCCAAGGGGATATTTCATGACCTCTACCGGGCTTGGTATGGATTCAAGCATGGAACAGCCGTATGCAAATACTGCCAGCACGGATACCGCGATAAGTACCATAAAGCCCTTATTTGACATTTTCGCTCTCCTTGGGTAGGTTATATATCAGATCGCATAAAAATTTTAGAAAAGTATTTTTATTGTCTTCTTCTATTTCGGTAAGCTCAATGCCCATGTCGTAAGGCGCGCCGTCTTCCAAAGATAGCTGTTTTATCCAGACCACTTTACCTTTTGTGTGCACCGGGTTATTTGCTCCATACAGCCCCAATTTTAATTCCAATACAGAACCTTTCT
>JAPLMG010000106.1 GCA_026387165.1 Candidatus Omnitrophota bacterium | reverse complement strand
ATTTGAAATGGGTTTGGGAAATGTCTATTTGACTCACGAAGGTCATGAGAAGTTACGGAAAGAGCTTGAGCAATTGAAGACCTCAAAGCGCAGGGAGATCTCGAAAGCTATCGGAGAGGCGCGCGCTCACGGAGACTTGAGCGAGAATGCCGAATATACATACGCCAAAGAGGCTCAAGGCCTGAACGAGAAGAAAATAGCCGAACTGGAAGATAAGCTCTCTCGCGCGAAATTCATAGATGAGAGCGTAATGCCTAAAGACGAGATCCTGATAGGCGCAAAAGTGAAACTTAAAGACCTGGACTCCGCCGAAGATCTGGAATACTCGCTCGTTGCGGAGGAGGAGGCCGACTATTCGGCCTGCAAGATCTCCATCACTTCACCCGTAGGCGAGGCGCTCTTGGGGCATAAAGAGAACGATACGGTCAAGATAAAGATCCCGGCCGGAACATTAACGTATAAGGTCATCAAAATATCCAGAGAATGACGCCTTGCGAAGTTACGCCCCGCCAAATAGCGGGTATCTGTAAACATTTCGGGGTCTGCGGAGGATGCGATTCGCAGGACTTGCCTTACGAGGAACAATTAAAAGATAAAGAAGCCCGCCTTGGAGAGCTATTCTCCCAATTCAATATCAAAGAGATTAAGCGCATAATCCCTTCCCCCGAGATCTACCACTACAGAAATAAGATGGAGTATGCGGTGGGCGTATGGGATGCTGTCAAAGTTATAGGCCTGAGAGAGAAGAAGAGGTTCTATCGCGTGGTGGGCCTCGACGAGTGCAGGATATTCAATAAGGATCTCTCCCGCATATTCGGCATATTCTCTGATTGGATCGCCGATAATAATATAGAGCCGTATCATAATTCCAAAGGCACCGGTCTTTTGAGATATCTGGCGTTGAGACATTCAAAATATTATGATGATCTGATGGCTATAGTGGTCGCCTCATCGGACAAGATAGATACCCGCGGCCTGATAGATGAATTCCGCAAGTTCAAAAAAATAAGATCCGTATACTTGTGCGTGAACGATGGGCTTTCTGATGTCGCGGTGGCGGGTAGGCTAAAACTTATAGACGGAGATGAACGTATAAAGGAGAGGATAAACGGCATAGATTATTCCATAGGCCCGGAGTCCTTCTTTCAGACTAACTCCTATTGCTGCGGCCCTCTTTACACGGCCATAAAGGAAGCATTGAAAGGAACAGGAGGAAGCGCGCTTGATCTATGCTGCGGGCTGGGCGGCATAACATTGCAGGTGGCGGATATATTCAGCGATGTGACGGGCGTGGATATATCCGAGCGCAACATCGAAGACGCCCTTATTAACGCGAAGTTGAACAATATCGACAATGTAAATTTCATATGCCGTGACGCCGAAAAATATATTCAGGAGCTCTCTACTTCAGGTGCGATCAAAAACTTCACCGTGATCATACTTGATCCGCCGCGTGCCGGATTGAGCAAGAAGACAAGGCTCGCCGTTCGCGACAGCCGGGTAAAGAATATTATATACGTGTCATGCAACCCAAAAAACTTGGGCCAAGACCTGAAGGTTCTTACCGAAGCCTACGATATAGAAAAGCTGATCCCGGTGGACATGTTCCCGCACACAAGACACGCGGAGGTTATTGCTATTCTTAAATCGCAACTAATCTAACCAGGTTAGAATTGCGTTATTTTAACCTGATTGAATACTTTTAAGGTATAATTATAAACGACATATGCCAAAATGTAAGATGATACCTGTATTGTTTGCGGTCACGTTATGCGTCGTTTTGCTGGCGCGTGCGGATACCGTTAACTTAAAAAATGGCGGCAGCGTTTCCGGCATCATAGAGAAAGAGGACGATAAGAGCATAGAGGTCAATACGGGTTTCGGTACCGTCACTTTTAAGAAGAGAGAGATAAAGAATATCGCAAGGTCGAGCGTTGAAGAATCGCGCAAGATGTCCCGTGCGTGGGAAGAGAAGAGAAAGGAATTGAATTCTAAGGAGAAGGAGTTCGCAAATGCGCGCGATAAGAGGTTCAAGGACGCCTATGAGAATGGGATGGATGATGTGAAGGCAAAGAAGCTCGAGGAAGAGGGCGCCGCGAAACAGATCAATATAGCGCATGAGCCCGGCGGCAAGGGTATAATAGCCGAAGTATTGCTGAATAACAGCGTGAAGGTGAACCTGGCATTGGATACAGGCGCATCCATTGTAGTTCTTTCGCGAAAGGCAGGCGAAGAGCTCGGCATAGACCTTTCCGACACCAAGAAAGACGTCATGGAGATGCAGCTTGCCGATGGCAGTAAGACCATGGCCAAGGCGATAGTCCTCGATAGCGTAAAGATACAGGACGTTGAGGTGAAGGGCGTGAGAGCGGCTATCATGATTGATGAGGTGCCTACTATCGGCATGACGGAGGGCCTTTTAGGGATGTCATTTTTAGGCAAATTCAATATTAAGGTGGATCTTAAGAGTATGAAGATGACTTTAGAGAAGCTATGATAGTTTGAAAGGGGCTCGATATGAAAGACAGCCCATCCTAAAACTGTACAGTGGTTGTATAAGAATATAACCTTATCTATGGTAAGAGTATTTTTAGTGGTGCTAAAACAACGATTTAACAATAACCTTTGGAAAGGATGGGCGGGGTGAAGGTCAGGATATATTATCACGATACGGATTGCGGCGGAGTAGTCTATTACGCGAATTATTTGAAATATCTGGAAGAGGCAAGGAGCGAATACTTCGAAGAGCGCGGCCTTATCATAAAGGACATGCTGAGGGACGGCATAGGTTTTGTGGTGGCGCGGCAGGAGATAGACTACAAGTTGCCCTCCTTTTATGGAGACATCTTGGAGGTGAAGACGCGCGTCACGGATGCGTCGTTGACGAGGGTCAATTTCGAGTATGATATAGTGAAGGACTCCGGGCAGCTCGTAGCAAGCGCGAAGACCGTTATCGTATTTGTGGATGCTTCGGCAGGCTCAGCATCAACCCTGAGCTCTTGTCGAAGGGTGGATAAGGCCCTTAAGCCAAGGCGAATACCGGAAGATATATTAAATAAATTGACAGTAAAGACGTAGCCCGGGTTTAAACCCGGGCTACGTTCTCATCAAAAAAAACTGAGGAAGCGATGAGGATAGGTAATTGCGGGATCAAAATTATATATGGCGATATCACGGATATGGCCGTTGACGCCATTGTAAATGCCGCCAATAATGTATTGCTGATGGGCGGCGGAGTTGCCGGCGCCATTAAGCGAAAAGGCGGCAGGTCTATAGAGGACGAGGCGGTTAAGAAAGGCCCGATAGAGATCGGCGGCGCAGTCGCGACTTTAGCGGGGACCTTAAAGGCGCGTTATGTCATTCATGCGGCAACTATGGGCATCGATTCCAAGACCGATGAGATAAAGATAAGGAATTCGTGCCGAAGCGCATTAAGGGTAGCGGATGAGCTAAAGATCAAGTCGGTCGCTTTTCCGGCTCTCGGCTGCGGCGTCGGCGGCTTTCCTCTGAAAGCAAGCGCTAAGATAATGGCGCAGGAAGTTATGAAGCATCTACGGGAGACGAAGACATCTTTAGAAGAGATCATATTTTGTATGCGCGAAAAAGAGGCCTATGAGATATTCGATAAGAATGTCGCGGGATATATCGATTACATGCTGACCAAGCAACAGAGAGGGCCGTTCGTGGCCGTTGACGCCATCATAGATATCGACGGCGGCATAGTGATAATAGAGCGCTCCAACCCGCCGTTCGGATGGGCCCTGCCGGGTGGATTTGTGGATAACTACGAAAGCCTCGAAGATGCGGTCAGAAGAGAGATGAAAGAGGAGACTTGCCTCGAGCTATCGGATCTCAGGCAGTTTCACGCATATTCCAAGCCGGGCCGTGACCCGCGCTTCCACACCATAGGCATCGTATTTACGGCGAAGGGCAAAGGCACGCCAAAGGCGGGAGACGACGCGGCCAATTTAAAAGTCATCAAGTTAACCGATATCGACAAGATTCCCTTCGCCTTCGACCACAAGCAGGTCCTCGAAGACTATATCGCAAGCAAAAGAGATTCACGTCTTCAGGTTTAATTTTTACCTGCCAAAAATCCTCGGGGTCCCCTCTGGGCCTACGGCCCATAGGGCCGGAGGTTGCCGCTCTTCAGCCTTTTGTTCTAAGTGTGAAAAGGGGTCAGAGTGATTTTTTGGCCTACTGACATCTTTTTCTAAAAAAATCACTCTGACCCCTTTTCTAAAAAAATC
>JAPLMG010000139.1 GCA_026387165.1 Candidatus Omnitrophota bacterium | reverse complement strand
GCCATAATCGCGTTCGGAGCGCCGAATCTGTTCGCAAGGGCTCCCGCTATAATGCACCCGAACGGGACCATGCCCATAAAAGCAAACATAAATAAGCTCATGACCCGGCCGCGTTTATCGTCGTGGACAACCGCCTGTATGATGATATTATTGGCGGACATCTGGACCATCATGCCGAATCCTATAAATAATAGTATCGCTGAAGATAACCATAAAACCCTGGAGAATGAAAAGGCTATCAGAGCAATACCAAAAATATTGGTAGTCAAAAAGACTACCCCGTTTAATCCTTTGGTGCCCTTACGGGACGCGAGAAAGAATGCGCCTATTAAAGCTCCCAGGCCCGTTGAGCCCATAAGGAAACCGAGAGTATTTGCGTCTCCCCGCAATACATCTTTCGCGAAGGCGGGCATCAGAACTACATAGGACATACCCATCATACTAACCAGTCCGGTCAAGAGCAGGATGGATCTTATCAATTTATTGCTGAAGGCGTAGCTGACGCCCTCTTTTAAGCCGCGCATTATATGTTTGTCCTGACTAACTATCACACGATGCGTAATGTGCATGCTCAAGAGCGCCGCGATGACCGCTATATAGCTCAGGCCGTTAAAGAGAAAGCATATGCCCTCTCCAAAAAGAGCCACGAGTATGCCGGCGATGGAAGGGCCTATGAGCCTGGCGGCGTTGAAGACCAACGAATTGAGCGCTATCGCGTTTCCCAGATCTTCTTTTTTATCTACCATATCAACGATGAAAGCGTGTCTCGCCGGAGAATCGAAGGCTACAGCTATACCTAAAAATATAGTAAGCGCCAGTATATGCCAGACCTCTACTTTCCCGGTCATTATCAGCGCCGCAAGGATCAGAGCCTGTATCATCTCCAGCGCCTGAGTTATGATCAACATGCGGTGCCTGTTCATCCTGTCGGCAAGCACGCCGGCGAACGGAGTAAAGATAAAGGTGGGAATGTTTCCCAAAAATCCCACAAAGCCGAGCATGAAAGGAGATTTCGTAAGACGATAGATAAGCCAGCCTATGGCCATCTGCTGCATCCATGTTCCGGTCAGAGATATGCCCTGCCCTATAAAGAAGAGGCGGTAATTCTTAGACTTAAGCGCCCTGAATATATGTTTAAAGTTATCTGATAAATTCATAGAATTTTTTTACCGATATAACTGTCGCCCCGGCAGCCCGGCAGCTATTTCCGACGCGATTATCGTCTGAGACCACTATAACATGAAACTTGCCCGATTTATCCTGGGCCAGTCTTATGATCGATCTATCTCCTTCACCTGTTTTCGAAAAGACCTGATCAGGCCTGCCAGGAGAGAAGTCCCTGCATTCTGTTTTACCGTCGAATACAACATGAACTTCGGCTATTCCTCCGTGGCGGCGCTGATACTCTCTGGCCAGGTCCGTCATTGCATTCCGGGCATCCTCGAGGCTCTCGTCCAAAAGATCGTCCACCTCGGGTATCTTATGTATGGCATTATACCCGTCTACAATTAACACTTTCATACGTGTTGAAGTACCCCATTATTAAACCAGGAAACTCTTTTTTTAATAAAGCTACT
>JAPLMG010000049.1 GCA_026387165.1 Candidatus Omnitrophota bacterium | reverse complement strand
ATCAGCGCCGCCATAAGTCTTTTCTCGTTACGGGACAAGGCTGTGGTGGTGACTGTCCCCAATGCCAATCCGCCGGTGGCAGAGGCGTATCACGCGCCGGCATGGATGCAGCCGCAGCCGGTATCCGTAGAAGGCCTGATCATGCCCTCCACCGCCATAAGAACTCCGCCCCAGGTATTGACCGGTTCTCCATCCGCCGAATTTGCCGAACCCGAATTGTTATTTCAAGAGAGCTATATTACGGGTAACGAACCTGCGAAGCTCGCGGATGCGAACATCGCGCCCGCCGCGCCTGTAGAAACGGACAAGGCGCTGCCTGCTGCTGATGCACTCGCAACAGTCATCTACGGCGGCTATGCCGTTACTCCGTCCTCTGATACGAATGATGAAGGAGGCGATACCGGTGGCGGCGGCACAGGTAGTCCGCAGGCATCTCCGGCAATGGTGTTGCCGGAAAACCCGCCCGGAACTGAAGCCGGTGTATTCATAACCGGTTTAACGCCCAGTAGTGGTGTGCCGGGCACTGTTGTTGTAATACAGGGAGCCGGTTTCAGCAGCACCGCTTCGAACAACGATGTAAAGTTCGGCTCCGTAAGTTCGGCTTCGGTGACCTATGTATCCGCTAATCAGCTGCGGGCCGCAGTTCCGCAAACCGGCGTTTCGCCGGGATTTGCGGATGTGTCGGTGACCGTAAACAGCGTAACCTCGAAGAAGACCCTATTCTCGGTCCTTAAATCTTCGGCAGGGAATGTCTTCGAAGACAATACCCAGGACTTATTGCCGGAAAGGCTGACGATCACAGATTCGTCCATCATAAGATTGGGCGATATTGATGATGATAACGACCTGGACATCCTTGTCATTGATACTTCCGCCGGCGCGGCTTATCTTTTGCTGAATGATGGCCAGGGAACTTTTACCGATGCGTCATCCGCGAACCTGCCTGCCATATCTAACCTTTCTCTGGTCACCGACGCGGTCTTCGGTGATATGAACAAGGATGGTTATTTGGACATCTTTCTGGCGTATTCTAGCGGCCAATCAGTAAGGCTGCTTTTGAATGACGGGCAAGGCAAATTTAGCGATGTTACAGGCGCCAATTTGCCCTCGGTTTCCGGTAACACGGCCGGTATTGATGTCGGTGATGCCAACGGCGATGGAATGCTCGATATAGTGATCGCCAATAAAAACGTCCGCGACGTCATGCTTAGCCAGATAAATGATGTTACAGGCGCCTTCTCGATAGATGCGAACTTTAATCTGCCCGGAGTGATAGACGGCAGTTCCGATATAAGATTCTGCGATATCAATGGCGACGGCAGTCTGGATATCGTCACCACCAATAACGATGTCGTAGGCGCGAGCAGTTTAAGGAACCGTATATATCTGAATAACGGTTCGGGCGTCTTTACGGATGCGACGGAGAGCCTCCTGCCGGAAGACAGCGAATATAGCGAAGTTCTCGATTGCGGCGACATAGACGCCGATGGAGATATCGACATAATAGTGGCAAACGATAATCAAAACGCGGTATTCATAAATAACGGCAGCGGCGTATTCGAGGATCAGACGACGGACCGCATACCCACCAATTATTTTGCCTCCAAAGACACAAGATTGGGCGACATGAACGGAGACGGGTATCTCGATATAGTGATGCTCGGTAATGACAAAACGTCCTTATTGTTCAACGATGGGCAGGGTTCATTCAAGGAGGACGGCTCTATCAAGCTTCCGGACTATAAGAGCATACCCGCTATCTTAGGTGGGAAGAATATTCAGGTCGCGGATATCAATGGAGACGGTTCTTTGGATATCATAATCGGCGGCGAGAGTCTCCATCTGCTTGTTAGCACAGCGTCGAACAAGGCGCCTGTCCTGGCTCCTATAGGGAATAAGACCGTGGCCAGCGGCAAGAATCTGACATTTAACGTCTCCGCCGAAGATCCGAACGGAGATGAGCTTACGTTTCTGGCCGAAAATCTGCCGGGCGGCGCGACTTTCCTGTCAAAGATCTTCAGCTGGACTCCGGCCGCAAACGATATAGGGCAGCCTAAAATCGTACGCTTTATAGCAAGAGAAAATACTCAGGCAGCCTTGGAAGACTCAAAAGATATAACTATCACGGTTACGGCAAGCGGCCTGCCAGTGATAGATTATCACGTGCCGGATGAACTTGATCTTGACTTGACCATTGGGCAGATAGTGCAGTTCGGGATACACGCTACCGATCCTGACGGGAGAATGCTTACGTTCAAGTGGTTCCTAAATGGTGTGGAGATCCCGTCCAGTAGCGGTGCAACTTCGTCAATAATATTTATCGTCCCGAGGATAGGGGGTAATACTGTTGAGGTTAAGGTTTCAGACAGCTTCGGCATCGCTACGCTCCAGTGGAATCTTACAGTTGGTACGACGCAAAATCTTCCTCCTTCGATAATAAGCTACAGTCCGAATCAGGCCGTCGTGAACATAGATTTGTCAGCAGGCGGAGGTTTCAGTTTTGGTGTAACAGCGGCTGACCCTGAACTCGACATCCTGTCGTACACTTGGAAATTCAATCACGTTGCGTTTCCGCCATCAGACGCCAATTTAAGTTCAGGCGCGTTTATTGATTCAATAAAAGTT
>JAPLMG010000137.1 GCA_026387165.1 Candidatus Omnitrophota bacterium | reverse complement strand
GGGATTTCCTCATAATTTCCTCTCCCCCTTCAGGGGGAGAGGATTAAGGTGAGGGGGAAATTGTGTTAATTTAGACAGCAGTGAAATCATATTTAAAAAAACTCATAATTTATCATCGATAATACCGCCAGTCCCGCCGTGTCGCTCTTCAAAACCCGCGGCCCCAGGCTGACTATCTTGAAACCCGCCCTCAAGGCATCTTCGGCCTCTTCCGGAGTGAAGTCTCCCTCAGGCCCTATGGCAACCGTTATATTTTTACCGCTGCCGTCTTTCAGGGCGTCTTTAAGTTTTATAGCCTTGTCGCTCAGTACGGCGATCAATTCCAGGTCAGAACCCCAAGCCGTCATTGCGACCCACGAATTCTTTTCGTCATTGCGAGGGCACGAAGTGCCCGAAGCAATCTCTTTTTGAGATTGCTTCGTCCTTCGACCCTGCTCAGGACGAAACCCTGAGCTTTTGTCGAAAGGCTTCGTCGCCTTCGGCTCCTCGCAATGACGAACCAGTTCTTCGAAGGGCATAATCGGGTTTATTTCGGGAATATCCGCCCTGCCGCACTGTTTTGCCGCTTCCATGGCTAACTTGCGCCACCGCTGGACCATGCTCGCTTTCTTTGCGTCATTCCATTCGGGGATCGTGCGTTCTGTCGTCACCGGAATTATCCGGGAAACGCCGAGCTCCGTCGCCTTCCCGGCAATGTAATCCATCTTATCCTTTTTGGTTATCGCTTGTATGAGGGTAACAAGAGGGCCTCTTTCGCGGCAAGAGGATTCGCGCGCGCTCTTTATCAAGACCTCTAACGATTTACGGCGTGCCGCCTTGACTATGCCGGTATACTCTCTTCCGGTCCCGTCAAATACTACAACTTCATCCGAAACTTTAAGGCGCATCACATCGAGGATGTGGTGCGCCTCTTTTCCGGTTATATATATACTGTCGGCTTTTACAAACTCTTTTGGTACAAAAAAGCGCGACATCAGTTACTGCTGTTTTACCTTAACAACAGGTTTGACGACAACTGGCTTGATCGATCTCTGCGGCACGATGGGAGCGCTTATAATGAACTCTGCCACCGACTCTTCTCCGACGTTTACTTTAACATCTTTCTTAGACTGTCTTGGATTTGAAAGAACTTCTATGTTGTATGCTCCCTTGCCAAGATCGATCGGCTTGTTCGATGTGGTCGAGCTGGCGACCTCATTCGTATCCGCTCTCGTTATCCTCACACTTGAACGGACATTCTTACCATTCTCATTTACGGTCTTTACCGTCAAAGAACCTGCCACGCAGCCCATATCTATGATCACTTCCTTGCCGGGGATCACCCTAATATCCTTTTTGTACAGCCTGGGGTAAGTGCCTATCTCTATGTCATAAACTCCCGGCACTATCTCCATCGTTTTGTTAGTCATATATGCGGTTACCATATCATTTGTCCTGGAATAGAGTACCCTCATCGGATAATATGCGGCTGTCTTCTTGGCGCTTAATGTTCTGACGGTGATCGAGCCCGTAACGCAGCCCAGATCTTCAATAGTCTCTCTTCCTTCAGCCACTTTGATGTTTTTAAATATCTTCTGCGGAACGGAGTCCACTTCGAGATCATAAGTTCCGGGCGTAACTTCCTGCATCCTGCCGCCCACGAGTGATGCCGCATAAACACTGGATCCGGCGTCAATAACCCTGAAGGTCTTTATCCTCATAGGTATTTCCACATTCTTTGAATTGACGATCCTTACCGTAAGACCGCCCTTGCCTTTTGAAATAACTTTTTGCGCCGCCGTTTTCTTAAGATTCTTCTTAACTTGAGCCGCCGACGCTGTCGTCTTCATAGCCTTTGCTTTCGTCGCAATAGCCTTAGAGAATAGAATAATTCCCACGAATGCGATCAAAACAATTATACCTGCGATAAGTTTCTTATTCCTCATGCTATTTTCCTCCCTCGCCGAAGACCTCGGCCGTAAATGTATATAGTTCTGTCGCCGGATCTTTCCACGCATCCGGCGCTAGTCCTGCCTTATGAGCGCAAAGGCTCGTTAAAAACTCCTCTTTAGTCCAACCGGTTTCATCCGC
>JAPLMG010000146.1 GCA_026387165.1 Candidatus Omnitrophota bacterium | reverse complement strand
ACGGTCTTGTTCGGGCTGATCCTGGGGATAAGGCTATGTTTGCCGATCGACCTTCCGACGAAATACGCTCCGACGTCTCCCATCTTTGTGACCAATATCAGGAACGCTACCAGCAATGGACCTTGAGGCAGAAATTTCAATTTTACAAAGAATGAGAAGAACCACGCTATATACAGGAGACCGAACATTGTGACAGAGATACTGGAGAGAGCCTGTGAATTTTCGCGGCGTATAAAGAGAAGCACGAATGTGAAAAGGCACGCGATTACAATGAAGAACGGCTCAACCGCGAAATATCCTTCTGTTCCCGACTGAAAGTACAGGATGGCCGGAACGAACATGCCTATCATTATTCCAAAATACTTATAAACGAATATGCCCTTCATATGGGCCAGATTAAAGAACTCCGAAAGACTGCAGCCTATCATAATCGAAGCCAAAAGCGCGAACGCCCAATTCGGACAATAGAAGATGATTATCGCCACCAGGGTTATTATAAGCGCGGAACTGGCTAATCTTTTTTTAAGAGAGTCCTTATTTACCATATCGCCTCTGCCTGTTCCGATATTCATCTAATGCTTCTACAAAATCACTTTTTTTAAAATCGGGCCACAGTTTTTTCGATATAAAAATTTCTGAATAAGAGAGCTGCCATAGAAGAAAATTTGATAAGCGCATCTCGCCTGAGGTCCTTATTAAAAGGTCCGGATCCGGCAGATCTTTTGTATATAGATATCCCGAGAAGGCCTTCTCATCCATATCGTCCGGATTGACATGACCCGACACGCAGTCTTTCGCGACCGCGCGCACAGCGTCCACTATCTCGGTCCTTGCGCCATAATTCAGAGCAAGATTTAAGAGTAAAGAAGAGCCGGACTTCGTTCTATCCATTACACTCTTTAATTTGCGCCTAACGCTATCGGGAAGCCCCTCGATCCTGCCTATCACCGACAGCCTTATATCGTTTTTTATCAGGATATCGGTCTGGCTGTCGATATAATTTTCAAGTAATTTGAAGAGAGCGTCCACTTCGTGCTTCGGACGCTTCCAATTTTCGGTAGAGAAAGCATAAAGAGTCAGGATCCTGACTCCTGACTCTTTAGCCGCTTTGATTACTTCCTCAACGGACTTGGCACCCGCGCTGTGTCCGGCTATCCGAGGAAGGCCCTTCTGGGCGGCCCACCTGCCGTTGCCATCCATTATTATCGCGACATGCTTAGGATTGTCCATTGTTCTTAAATGAGATTGCCTCCCCCGCACCCAGTAAGCTGGATGTGGAGCCGCAATGACGTGAAGGACACAATTTATTTTAATAACGTGTTGTGAATAATAAATGACGCGAAGACTATCGATACCATCGACATAAGTTTTATAAGAATATTCAGGCTCGGGCCCGAAGTATCTTTGAACGGATCTCCTACGGTATCTCCGACCACTACCGCCTTGTGCGCCAAGGAACCCTTGCCGCCGTGATGGCCTTCCTCTATATATTTTTTCGCGTTATCCCAGGCGCCGCCTGAATTCGCCATCATTACAGCCAGAACGAATCCGGTAACAGTGGCTCCCGTCAGCATCCCCGCGACACTATTTATACCGCATAGTATTCCCATCAATATGGGCGCTGTTATTGCAAGCAGGGACGGCAATATCATCTCTTTTTGAGCGGCTTTAGTTACAATACTCACACAGCGGGCATAATCGGCCTTAGCTTTTCCCTGCATCAATCCGGCTATCTCTTTAAACTGGCGCCTGACTTCGACCACAACAGCGCCGGCTGCTCTGCCGACCGCGCTCATGGTCAACGCGCAGAAAGCGAACGGCAGCATGCCTCCTATGAATAACCCGATCAATACCTGAGGATTCATTAACGACAGATCCATCTTGCCGCCCAGGATAACTATCTGGTCGCGGTATGCGGCTATCAAAGCCAACGCCGTCAATGCCGCCGAGCCTATCGCGAAACCTTTACCTGTGGCGGCGGTCGTGTTGCCAAGAGCGTCAAGAGCGTCTGTTCTTTCTCTGACTTCTTTCGGTTGATTGGTCATCTGGGCGTTGCCGCCGGCGTTATCGGCCACCGGCCCATAAGCATCCGTGGCAAGAGTTATGCCTAAAGTGGAGAGCATACCAACCGCTGATATACCTACTCCGTAGAGGCCCATATTTGGGTTCGATGCGCCGCCGGAAAGATAGTAACTCGCCATTATAGCCATAGATACGACGATTACCGGCAAAACCGTGGATAGCATGCCCACAGAAATACCGCTTATTATAACGGTGGCCGGACCTGTAAGAGAAGCATCCGCTATCTTTCTTGTAGGCCCATATTTGCTCGACGTAAAGAACTCCGTGAAATAACCGATCGCCACTCCGGCTAAAAGCCCCGCGAGAACAGAGTAATATATGCCTATATACTGCATGCCGAGGCTTAACTTAACGACAAAGAACGAAGCTATGGCGACTATTATGGAGCTTGAATAGACGCCGCGCCTCAACGCGGCGAGCAGCGCTCCCTGCTGGGCCTTCTCTTCGGTCTTGACAAAGAAAGTCCCTATAACGGAAGCTACCACGCCTACCGCGGCCATGACCATCGGTATCGTTATCGATTGAAGGCTCATCCCCAGGGCTCCGAACGCCGCAACACCGAGCGCCATCGTCGCCACTATAGATCCGACATATGATTCATAAAGGTCCGCGCCCATACCTGCGACATCGCCGACGTTATCGCCGACATTATCGGCTATAACTGCAGGATTACGCGGATCATCTTCAGGGATGCCCGCCTCAATCTTTCCCACAAGATCCGCTCCTACATCAGCGGCCTTTGTGAATATACCGCCTCCTACCCTGGCGAACAGAGCCTGAGAGCTGGCGCCCATTCCGAAACATAGCATGGTGGATGTTATTATGCCCAACTTATCCATCCCGGCCGGGATCGCATGGCAGGAATAGTACCAATTCAAAAGATAATACCATACCGACAGATCCAAAAGGCCGAGGCCGACAACTACGAGGCCCATGACCGCACCGGAGGAGAACGCGACGCCAAGCGCGGAGTTCAGGCTGGATCTGGCGGCATTCGTCGTCCTGGCGCTGGCTCTGGTGGCTATGCTCATGCCTATATACCCGGACAACCCCGAGAAGAAGCCTCCTGTCAAAAACGCGAACGGAACAAAATATGAAAGATAATTTCTTGTCGCCAAAAATAGAAGCACTACAAACATTACACCGAAAAATATCGCGACACCCGAATACTGCCTCTTCAGGTACGCGCGCGCGCCTATCCTGACCGCCTCGGCAACGCTCTTCATCTCTTCGGTCCCCTCATCCTGCTTCAACACCTTTACGGCAAGATGCGCCGCGAATGCAAGGGCGAATACGGAACCGATTGGCGCTAAATTCAAAAGATCAAAAGACATCCTTACTGCCCCTCCTTTACTCGTTCGAAAAAGTCTGCTTTCTCTCGGAACCTACCGAAATAAGCGCTATCTTAACGCTTAAAAGTTTCTGTATTCTCTTCAGGTAGTTTTTTGCGCTCTTTGGAAGCCTGGAGTATGAAGTGATGCCGGTGGTATCCCTATTCCACCCCGGCAGCTCTTCATATACCGGCTCGCAATTACTCAAGACCTCTATGTCGGAAGGAAAGTCCTTATAGACACACCCATCGTATTTATACGCCGTGCATATCTTCAACCTGTCGAGGTCATCCAGCACATCGAGCTTCGTCACCACTATCTCATCTATCCCGTTCACCATGACGGAATGCTTTACGACAATACTGTCGAACCAGCCGCATCGCCTGGGCCTACCCGTGGTGGCGCCGAACTCTTTCCCTTTTGTGCGTATCCTCTCCATGAGGTCATCTGAAAACTCAGTAGGAAAGGGCCCTTCTCCGACCCTCGTAGTGTAAGCCTTAACGACCCCTATAACCTTATCTATTTTGTTCGGGCCGACTCCAGTACCGGTGGATGCTCCGCCGGATGTGGAATTGCTCGATGTGACAAAAGGATAGGTGCCGTGATCGACATCGAGAAGAGTCCCTTGAGCGCCTTCAAAAAGCACACTCTTTCTCTTACTGATCGACTCATTCAAAAAGACCGTTGTGTCGCAAATATATTTTTTTATTCTCCCGGCGTATCCGGAATATTCTTCATACAATTCATCAAAAGAGTAACCCTTGACGTTGTATATCCTGGAGAATACGGGGTTCTTCTCCTCCAGATTCTCGTTTAATTTATCCTTAAAGACCTTTTCGTTCAACAGGTCCACAAATCTTATTCCAAGCCTTGCCACTTTATCGGCATAGCAGGGGCCTATACCCTTCTTCGTGGTGCCTATCTTCTTCTTCTTCGCCTCTCTAAGCTCATCTAATTTCCTGTGATAAGGAAATATCACGTGCGCGTCCCTGCTTACGAGAAGCCGCTTGCCTATCTTTATGCCTTTTGACTCAAGTGTAGCTATCTCTTCGAGCAGCGCTTTCGGGTCTACCACAACGCCGTTGCCTATCACGCAGACCTTACCTCTGTGCAGTATTCCGGAAGGTATCAGGTGAAGGACGAACGAATCCTTACCTATTACTACAGTGTGTCCGGCATTGTTACCGCCTTGATACCTGACTACGATATCGGCCTTCTTGGCATATATATCTATGACCTTGCCCTTGCCCTCATCGCCCCATTGGGCCCCTACGATAACTGTGTTTGGCATGATATTCCTTTATTATCTCCTCTGAGGCGCTGGAGGTGGCGATGGAGGAGTCCTGGGCGCGGATGGCGGTGACGAAGAAGTCCTGACCGCGGATGGCGGGGCGGCTGGAATGCGCGGCGGCTGCGGCGGAGCAGCAACCCCTTGAAGACGTTCTATCCGTCTTACGGCTTCCAACTGCCTCCCTATCCTCTCTGTGCTAAGCCTAGTCCTAGCCTAATGCACTTTAATGGCCAGCGAGTCCAACTCTTCTTTCGCCAAATCTTCTATTTTAGTTCCGTT
>JAPLMG010000148.1 GCA_026387165.1 Candidatus Omnitrophota bacterium | reverse complement strand
GGGCGTGACTGCCGCCATGATAGACGGCACCGGCTTCGATAAGTTTGCCAAAGCATATCCTGCGCGTTTTTACGATGTCGGCATATCGGAGGAGCATGCAGTCGGCTTGAGCGCCGGCCTGGCGAGGGGCGGGTACAGGCCAGTCGTCGCCATATACTCGACATTTTTACAGCGCGCATACGATCAGATAATACACGATGTATGTTTGCAGGACCTTCCTGTGGTATTCTGCTTAGACCGGGCGGGCTTAGTGGGAGAGGACGGGCCCACGCACCATGGAGTTTTTGACATAGCCTACACGAGGCACATACCTAACCTTATAGTTATGGCGCCGAAGGATCCGGACGAACTGAAGGCGATGCTTGGCTTTGCCGTGCAGCAAAATAAGCCCGTTGCGATGCGTTTCCCCAGAGGCTCATTACCCATCTTGACGAACGACGCGTCGCTGATATACGCAAAGCACGGTTTTGAGACGGAGCCGGTGAAGACAGGAAAGGCCGAAGTCATCAAGGAGGGCAGGGATATCGCCATCATAGCCATAGGCAGCATGGTCTCAACTGCGGTAGAGGTGTCGGCAATCCTGCTCAAGAAGAAGGTGGATGCCGGCGTGGTCAACGCAAGGTTCGTCCACCCCATAGACGGGGAGATGATAGAGGATATGTGTGCCTCCTGCAAGCGTATAGTTACAATAGAAGAGGGCGTGCTTGAAGGCGGGTTCGGCAGCGCGGTGCTGGAATTCATCGAGACGGAGAATATCAAAGGCGTCAGAGTGAAGAGGTTCGGCCTTCCGGACAGATTTATAGAACACGGCAAGCGCGAGGAGCTTTTTAAGAAGTATAACTTGACACCCGACGCGATTTGCGATGTAATTATGAGAGAGGTGATGTGTTAGTATATAGTTCATAGTACGTAGTTGATAGTAGAAACCTTATTAGTTAAAATTATGGCTAGAATACGAATCAATAAAGACAGATGTAAGGGGTGCTACCTTTGCATAGTGAACTGCCCCAACTCTCTGATAAAGATAGAGGATGAGTTGAATGTAAAAGGGGTGAAGCCCGCCGTATTTTCCGGGGGCAAGTCTGCCCGCCTGAAATCGAAATCCGAGCGGTCAGACGGGTGCACGGGCTGCGCGATGTGCGCCCTCATATGTCCGGAATGTATTATTGAAGTTTATAAATGAGAGTTTATAGCGTTTATTGGGCTTGTAGGGCTTATTGAGTTATAACGCAACAAACCCAACAAACGCAACAAACCCAAGAAACGAAAGAAGCTATGACGCGTAAAATACTGATGTGCGGCAACGAAGCATGCGGGGAAGGCGCCATTCTGGCCGGGTGTAAATTTTATGCCGGCTATCCTATAACTCCCCAGAATGAGCTCATAGCTTATATGGGCAAAAGGATGAGCGAGATAAACGGGATATTCATCCAGGCCGAGTCGGAGCTTGCCGCCATAAATATGGTCTTCGGCGCGGCGGCGGCCGGCGAGCGGGCTATGACATCTTCGTCGAGCCCCGGCGTGAGCCTTAAGCAGGAAGGAATATCCTATATAGCCGGCGCCCAGCTGCCGTGCGTGATAGTCAATATGCAAAGAGGCGGCCCGGGTCTGGGAAACATCGCGCCCGCGCAGAGCGACTATTTTCAATCCGTGAAGGGCGGCGGACACGGCGATTATAAGGTCATAGTACTTGCGCCGTCCTCGGCGCAGGAGTTATTGGATTATACATTTCTGGCGTTTGACATGGCCGACAAATACAGAAATCCGGTCCTTATCCTGGGGGACGGCCTGCTGGGACAGATGATGGAGCCGGTAACCATAATCAAAGAGAACTACAATCCTCATGTAACAGAAAAACCATGGGCGCTCACAGGCTGTAAAGGCAGAAAGCCCAACGTAGTAAGATCTTTCTTTTTGGGCGAAGGCGCTTTAGAGGAGCACAATAGAAGGCTGCAGGAAAAATACAAAATTATTGCGAATTCGGAAATCCGCGCCCAAACCTTTAACTTAAAAGACAGCGAAATAGTCGTGGTTGCGTACGGCTCTGTTGCGAGGACGGCCAAGGCGGCAATGGAGAGAGCCCGCGCCAAAGGTATCAGGGCCGGGCTTATAAGGCCGATAAGCTTATGGCCTTTCCCTTCAAAGATCATCAAAGACGCGTCATTCGCAAGATGCAGGAAGTTCCTGGTGATAGAGATGAGTTCCGGCCAGATGGTGGAGGATGTGATGCTCGCCGTCAACGGCAAGAGCGAAGTGGATTTTTATGGCAGGATGGGCGGCGGGATACCGTCTGAGGAAGAGGTCCTGGCCCGGATAGAGGCGCTAATTTAGTTCATAGTTAATAGTTGATAGTTAATGGTCGGGTATATGAAGAAAAAAAATACAAAAAAAATAAAACAATCGGCTGGTAAAAAAGTAGAAAAGAAGGCCCAGGAGAAGCTCGTCTTCTCAAGGCCGGAGAGCCTTCGCGACGTCGATATGCATTATTGCGCCGGGTGCGGGCACAGCATCGTCCATCGTCTCGTCTGCGAGGTTATAGATGAATTCAAGATCCGTGAGCGCATCATAGGCATTGCACCCGTAGGGTGCGCTGTAATAGCCTATGATTATTGGGACTTCGACGTGAGCGAGGCCGCGCACGGGAGAACGCCGGCAGTAGCCACAGCCATAAAAAGGGTGAGGCCGGACAACATAGTATTTACATACCAGGGCGACGGCGACCTCGCCGCGATAGGAACGGCGGAGATCATCCATGCGGCAAACCGCGGAGAGAACATAACAGTCATATTTGTTAATAACGGGGTTTACGGCATGACCGGCGGGCAGATGGCCCCTACGACGCTTGCCGGACAAAAGACCTCTACCAGCATCGCCGGCAGGAGCCTGAGAAACGACGGATATCCTCTGAAGATGCTGGAGATGCTGGCCGTATTGCCCGGCGCCAGATACCTGGAGCGCGTTTCGGTACACTCCGCTCAAGAGATATTCCGCGCCAAGCGCGCGATATCCAAAGCTTTTAAGACGCAGATCGAGAATAAAGGCTTTTCAATGGTAGAGGTCCTGTCCATGTGCCCGACATACTGGGGCATGGGCCCGGTCCAGGCGGCGGATCGGATAAAGAACGACGTGTCGCTCTTCTACCCCATAGGCGTAGTCAAAACATATTAGTATATCTGAGTCCGTTGCCGAAGTGTCATTGCGAGCGAACGAAGTGAGCGAAGCAATCTAAATTGAGATTGCTTCGGGCACTAAAGTGCCCTCGCAATGACGGAATTGCGAGTTCGGCAACAGACTCAGGATCTGAGTAATATATCTAACCAGGTTAGATCGTCAGATTGCCACTGTGTCTAACCTGGTTAGGATCTGAACTATGAAGACTAATAAGATTGAAATTTTGATGGCGGGTTTCGGCGGCCAGGGAATAATGCTGCTGGGTAAGTTGCTGGCCCAGGCCGGCCTCGCATCGCGCAAGAACGTGACATGGATGCCTTCTTACGGAGCGGAGGTGCGCGGGGGGACGGCTTATTCTATGACGAAGATATCGGATAAGGAGATAGCTAATCCGATAATCACCGCGCCGGATATACTCGTAGCGATGAACGAGCCTTCGTTAGTGAAATACGAGGAGAGGCTGAAGCCGAAGGGCCTGTTGATACTGAACAGATCGCTCATAAAGTCAAAACCAAAGCGTAAAGACCTGGAGGTAGTCTCGATACCCATGACGGAAATAGCTTCTGGGCTCGGGAGCGCGCGCTCGGCGAACATGGTGGCGC
>JAPLMG010000027.1 GCA_026387165.1 Candidatus Omnitrophota bacterium | reverse complement strand
ATTTTGAGATTCGATCTTTGCATACCCCTCACCCTATCCGGTTTTCATACAAAAACCGGATGCCTACTGCTTGTCTATATAGTTTTCCTACGGAAAACTATATGCCTACAAACTGCCGATAGCCTTGCGGGCTATAGCCTTGCGGGCTTGCCCTCTCCCCTAAAGGGGAGAGGGGATTTCCTCATAATTTCCTCTCCCCCAAAGGGGGAGAGGATTAAGGTGAGGGGAAAGTTTTCCTATTTTTATCTTGAATATTGACTAACCCAGTACGATATAGTATAATCCCTTATCCTGGCTGGTATAGTGTTAGTCAAAGTTTTTAACGAGAGGAGTGATTATAGTGGAAAATTTGATGGATGTTAAGCAGGTGGCAGAATATCTGCAGATGAATAAGATGACGGTCTATAAACTCGCCCAACAGGGCACGATCCCTGCCTTCAAGGTTGCCAGTGAGTGGCGTTTTAAAAAAGAGTTGATCGAACAATGGTTAATGAATCAGCTTAAAGGCAAGCCAGGGATGGAAAAGCTCGGCGCCGGGATAAAATCTGGCCATGGTAAGACAGTTTTAGTCGTTGATGACGAAGAGGTGATCCGGGATTTTTTCAGCCGCGCGCTTACGGGATACAAGGTGCTCACCGCATCGGGCGGAGAGGAAGCTCTTGATACAATAAGGAAGGAGAGGCCGGATTTGGTCCTCTTAGATATAAAAATGCCGGGAATCGACGGAATTGAGACCTTAAAGAAAATTAAAGAGATTGATGGCAGTATCGTGGTGATAATGCTCAGCGCCTTCGCAACATTAGAGAATAATATTACCGCTGCCCGTTTAGGCGCCTACACTTCCATTGCCAAACCCTTCGATCTGGAAGAGATGCAATCGGTGATCAAAGTTGCCATGATAAGCGAGGCCGAGACCAAAGAAACCAACCCGCATTTAAATATACCGAAAAAGACAAGAAATAGAAAATAGGGACAGCGCCCTATCTTCTCATACGCTATTGGAAAAACTCTATGAAGATAGCCAATAAAATAAGCCTCTCTTTTTTTGTTGCTGTTTTAATTCTCATGACCATCGCGGGGACTATTTTTTATTTAACCGCGAAAGACAGTCTGCAAAAGTCCATATATAACAATTTAACCGCGGTGCTTGCCTCGCGCTCGAGTCATATCGAAACCTACCTCAAGATGCTGGAAACTTCTGTCGGACAATTATCAAGAAGCGCTACTCTGGAAGATTTTTTAAAAATAAGCGATAAAGAAAGCCCCGAGCGCAATGATGCCTTTCTGGCGGAGATGAAAAGGCTTGCGAGGATAAAGGAGGCCAATCCCGCGATAGCTGAATTCCTGCTGATGGATAAAAGAGGCCTGGCGGCGGCCTCAAGCAACAAAAGCAGTGTCGGATTAGATAAGTCCGCGGATCCTATTTTTCTCATCGGTCAGAAAGAGATCTATATCAAAGATGTCTATTTCTCCGAAGTATATAAAGAGCCTCTAATGGCCGTATCCGCGCCAATCATAGATAACGTAACGGGTGAATTATCAGGCGTGCTTGCGGCACGGGTGAGATTAAACGATCTGAATGATATCGTCGCCAATAGAACCGGAAAGGGCGAAACGGGTGAGATCTATATCGTCAATGAGCGTGGCTATATGATCACTCCATCCAGATTTGATAAAGGCACGGTCTTAAAGCAGAAAGTAGATTCAGAGGCTGTAAGGCACGCCCTGCTGCATAAAGATAGAGCTCACGTATTGCCCAATGATAAATTCGTGGATATTTACCCGGATTATCGCGGTGTGCCCACCCTGGGAGCGCATGAATATATACCCCGGATGCGGTGGGCTGTTATAGCCGAGATAGACGCGAAAGAGGCGTTCCGGCCCTTAGCCATGATCCACCTGATTTTTATTCTGATTTTATTTATCGTGCCCGCCGCCGGCTGGCTATTGGGCATATCAATCGCCATGTTAATCACCGCATCGCTTCGACGCTTACGCAAAGGTATCGAAATGGTCGGCACCGGTAATTTAGATTATAAGGTGGATACCGGCACAAAAGATGAAGCGGGACAGCTCTCGAGGGCATTCGATACAATGACGCAGAGTTTAAAGCTAACGAACGTATCCGTAGATGGCCTTAATAAAGAGATTACCGCGCGCAAGAATATGGAGAAGGAGATGCGGGAAACCGCCGAGCGGTTCCAGCGCGTCTCCTCTCTGATCTCCGATATAGCTTATTCCTGCTCTACTGCGGGCGGGAGCTTTTATAAGATAATTTGGATGACCGGCGCTACAGATAGTATTTTCCTTCAACGCCAAACATCGGGGCCGAGTAACGGTCGAAAACTCTGCCGTCTTTCAGAGCTATCTCATCCTTGCATATTTCATTCCGGACTTCGTATAGATGTTTCACCTTGAGGACAAATTCTTCAGGACTTGCCAGTTTATCCATCACCGCCCGTATCGCACACTCATCGGATTTCGATTCCATTACGTCTGGAGGGATACCCCACATGTCAACAAAACGCTGATTAAAGGATAATATTTTACCCTTTTCATCCACCACAAGTATCCCATCGATAGATGACTCCTGCTGTGTGCGGAGAATAACATTGCTGAATGCCAGCGCATCTTC
>JAPLMG010000187.1 GCA_026387165.1 Candidatus Omnitrophota bacterium | reverse complement strand
CAAAAAAAGATACAGAACAGACGCATATGGCGCTGGCTTTCCATGCCCCGAACCGTTTATCGCCCGATAGATATGCGGCGAGCATCCTTAATATAATACTCGGAGCGAATATGTCGTCCCGGTTGTTCCATGTGATAAGGGACGAACTCGCCCTGTGCTACGAGATATCGTCAAGCGTGCGTAAATATGAAGACGTGGGCGCATTCGTTGTAGGCGCGGGGCTTGACGAATCGAATCTTGTCAAAGCGCTTGAGGTAATATTCAAAGAGCTCAACAGGATAAGAGAAGAGCCCGTTCCGGATGAAGAGCTTGAGCGGGCAAAGGAGTTCTATAAAGGGCAGCTCCTCTTCACAATGGAAGATACCATGAGCCATATGCTCTGGCTCGGGGAGAAGATCACGTCTAAAGAGACAGAGTTGGATGTTGGTAAGATAATGGACAGAGTAGCCTCCATTAATAAGGATGACATCATGAGGGTTGCCTGCAATATATTTAAAAACGAATTCATGAATCTCGCCGTTATAGGGCCCGTCAAGGATGAGAACGGGCTGAAAGGGGTTTTGCATCTATAATGCGGGGATCCATTAAGTTATTCAACATATTTGGCATATCCATAAATATTCATATAACCTTTTTGCTTCTCCTGGTATTCTTTCTTTCCGGCGGCATAAAGTGGCTGGTTCTGATGATAGGCGTCTTCTGTTTCGTTACGCTGCACGAGGTCTGCCATTCGCTCGTGGCTCGCCATTACGGGATAGAGGTCCGGGAGATCACGCTCCTGCCGATCGGCGGCATCGCTTCAATGTCATCGATGCCGGAAAAACCGGTCCAGGAATTTTTCATCTCTGTCGCGGGGCCGCTCTTTAATCTTGCCGTGATCGTTATATTCTATAATCCCATGAAGAGCTTTCTCGGGATAGGAGTTCTTTTCCACAGGCCTCTTTCAACCGCCACCTGGCCGCTTACCTTGGCATATCTTTACTGGATAAATCTGATGCTCGCGGCCTTTAATCTTATACCCGCCTTCCCGATGGACGGGGGCAGGGTATTGAGATCTCTTCTGGCGGGGAGGATCGGATACGGTAAGGCCACGAAGTTCGCCGTGGGTTTGGGGCATATATTCGCCGTCGGATTCGCGTACTTCGGCATAGTCAACTTCAATATAGTGCTCATAGCGATAGCGATATTCATATATACGGCCGCTTCTAATGAAGGACATCAGGTTGATGTCAAAGAGGCCTTGAAAAAATTCAAGATCGGAGAATGATATGCTAAAGAATATAATAGCGCCCAGTATTCTATCGGCGGACTTTTCAAAGTTAGGCCAGGAGATAAGGGATGTTGAGAAGGCGGGAGCGGACTGGATACATGTAGACGTAATGGACGGCCACTTCGTTCCTAATATCACCATAGGCCCGGCGGTGATAAGATCTATAAGGCCGGTCACTCGGCTGACGCTCGACGTGCATCTTATGATAAAAAATCCCGGCAAATTTGTCGAGAGCTTCGTGAAAGCGGGAAGCGACATAATAACTTTCCATTCTGAGATCGAAGAGGACCCGAAGGAGGTCATTAAACTTATAAAGTACTATAATAAGAAGGCCGGTATTTCGATAAAACCCGGGACCGATATCGAGCCGATCGAAAAGATCCTTCCGATGGTGGATATGGTCCTGGTGATGACGGTTGAGCCGGGGTTCTCAGGCCAGGGTTTTATATCCGACTGCCTTCCGAAGATAGAGCGTCTGCGCAAGATCTTCAAAAAAGATATTGAAGTTGACGGTGGAATAAACCTGGAGAGATCCCGCGACTGCATGAAGAGCGGCGCCAACGTGCTCGTGGCGGGCAGTTTCGTCTTCGGCGCGAAGGACTACTCCGCCGCGATAAAAGAGCTAAGAGGAGGCGTATAAAGTGGCGGAAATAAAACCCTTCGACAAAAGCTCAGGGTTTTATCCCGAGAGAAATCGAGGGATAAAGTTCGGGACGGACGGCTGGAGAGCCGTCATAAGCGATACCTTTACATTTGATAATGTGAAGAAGGTGGCTCAGGCGATGGCGGATTATGTGAGGACACAAAGAACTGTCTTAAGCGGCCGGGAATTTAAGGTCGTTGTCGGCTATGATACGCGGTTCTTGTCGGATAGATACGCCGAATTGACCGCCCGCGTGATGGCATCGAACGGTATCCCGGTCATACTGGCCGACAGGCCGTGCCCGACGCCTTCGGTAAGTTATGCCATCAAAGATAAAAATCTCGTGGGGGGCGTAGTTATTACGGCCAGCCATAATCCCGCCAGATATAACGGCATGAAGTATAAGGCATACTATTCCGGTTCCGCGGGCCCTGACATAACAAAAAAGATAGAGCTTCTCTTGGGCGCGAATCAGGTTTTATGCGAGCCTATAGGCGAGTTAAAGCTTAAAGGCTTAGTGGCCATAGAGAATATAGTTCCCAGGCATATCGATTTTATAAAGAGATACGTTAATTTGGGGCTGATAAAGAAGACGCCCCTCAAAGTGATAGTGGATTCCATGTACGGCACGGGCAATAGCTATATATCTGAACTTCTTAAGCGCGGCAAGTGCAGGGTAGATACCATTCACGACACAGTAAACCCATCCTTTGGCGGCATAAACCCGGAACCGATAATGCCCAACCTGAAGGAGCTTGTTCTAACGGCCAAAAAAGGCAAATACTCTATCGGCCTTGCCACGGACGGAGACGCTGACAGGCTCGGTGTGATATTGTCCGATGGGCGTCCGCTTACGGGGCATAAAGTTATGACGCTCCTCCTTTTGCATCTATTGGAAGACAGGAAGATGAGGGGAGACGTTATACAGACGATCTGCGGAACCGTTTTGATAGAAAAGATATGTAAAAAATACGGCCTTAAGATGCATGAGACGCAGGTCGGTTTTAAATATATCTGCGGCTTGATGGGTAAAGACGATATTCTCATCGGAGGAGAAGAGACGGGCGGAGTGGCGTTCAAGAATTATATACCGGAAAGAGACGGCATACTTTCCGGGCTTCTCATCTTAGAGATGCTCTCCAAGAGGCGTAAGAGCTTGGACAGAATAATAAAGGATATAGAGAAGGAGTACGGAAGATACGAATACAGGCGGCTCGACATAAGGGTGCCGGACGAAAAGAAGAAGGCGCTTATGGAGCTCCTGAAGACAAGGCCACTGAAGAAGGTCCTTGATAAAGAGGTCGTAGAGGTGAAGGATTGCGATGGGTATAAGTTCATATTAAAAGACCGCTCGTGGTTCATGATGAGGCTATCCGGAACCGAACCGATAGTTAGAATATATGCCGAAGCGCCGAGCGGTAAGAGGGCTATGGCAATGCTAGAATTTGGTAAGAAATTACTGGAAGATATTTAAAAGGACGGAAATTAACCACAGGTAATAGATAAGTAGAAATTTGTAGAAATTAACGGCAAGAAATAGGCAAGTAGAAATTGATGAAAATTTATTGTTATTCAGCCAAACGATGAATTTCTTAATTTCAACAAGTTTCCTAATTTCTATTCAATTTTTTATTTGTTGTATATTTCAATAAATTTCAATCATATATTGATAATTCGCTGATAAGAAATTTCTCGATAATAGCGCACATAGACCACGGTAAGTCCACGCTTGCCGACCGGATCCTTCAGGTGACTGGCGCGATAAGCGAGCGTGATTTTCACGATCAGATGCTTGACGACATGGACCTCGAAAGGGAGAGAGGCATTACTATAAAAGCGAGCGCCGTACGCATCAGCTATAAGGCAAAGGACACAGTGGAGTACGAGCTTAATCTTATAGATACCCCCGGGCACGTCGATTTTACATATGAAGTTTCGAAGTCGATCGGAGCGTGCGAAGGCGCGCTTCTTGTGGTAGACGCGGCGCAAGGCATCGAAGCGCAGACCGTAGCGAACCTATACCTTGCTATGGAGCATAATTTAGTCATCATACCGGTAATAAATAAGATAGACCTTCCCAGCGCTGAGGTCGAAAAGGTGAAGAACCAGATATCCGACATTTTGGGATTAGAGAAAGGCGAGATCGTGCTGGCCAGCGCCAAGATGGGTATAGGCATCGAAGATGTATTGGAAGCCGTTGTAACCAGGATCCCGCCGCCTAAGGGCGAGGAGTCTAACCCCCTACAGGCGCTTATCTTCGATTCGAAATTTGACTCGTATAAGGGCGTGATAATACTTTTGAGGCTTATGAACGGCGTGTTGAAAAAAGGCGACCATATAATGATGATGTCGAACGGCAAGACATATGACGTTCTAGAGGTGGGCGTATTTAAACCATTCCCGGAGCTCGTCGGAGAGCTGCGCTGCGGGGAGGTCGGATATATCGCATGCAATATAAGAGATGCAAAAGAGGTCTCCATAGGAGATACGGTAACCGACGCGGATAACCCCGCGAGTGCGGCCCTGCCGGGGTATAAGAAGGTAAGGCCTATGGTATTCAGCGGAATATATCCGGTGAATAGCGCGGACTTCCCGGCGCTCAAAGACGCGATAGGTAAGATGCGCCTGTCCGACGCATCATTCGTATATGAGCCTGAATCGTCCGCCTCTTTAGGTATGGGCTTCCGGTGCGGGTTTTTGGGCCTTCTGCACATGGAGATAATACAGGAGAGGCTTGAAAGGGAACATGATCTTAATCTGGTAATGACCGCTCCCAGCGTAATATACAGGATAATGAAGAATGCCGGTGAAGTGACAGAAGTGGATAATCCGATGAAGCTGCCTCACCCCGGCGAGATCGCATCGGTAGACGAACCATATGTAAGGGCATATATGATAATCCCAAAAGAGTATATGGGAAGCATTCTGGAACTTGCGGAATCGCGGCGCGGCACTTATGTTTCCACACAGTATCTTGATGAGTCGCGGGTGCAGGTCGTGTATGACATCCCCTTAGCCGAGATCATAGTCGATTTTTACGATAAGATCAAGTCCGTCACGAGAGGCTATGGTTCGCTCGATTACGAATTCCTCGACTACCGCCCTACGAAGATAGAAAAGCTGGATATCCTTATCAACGGGGAGATCTGTGACGCTTTGTCATCTTTAGTATTCAAGGACAGGGCATACGCGAAAGGAAAAGCGATCATAGAAAAACTGAAGGATAACATACCGCGCCACCTGTTCCAGATAATACTTCAGGCGGCGATAGGCGGGCAGATCATAGCCAGAGAGACGATAAAGTCCGTCGGAAAGAACGTTACCGCGAAATGTTACGGCGGTGATATAACAAGGAAGAGAAAGCTCTGGGAGAAGCAAAAAGAGGGGAAGAAGCGCTTAAAACAGTTCGGAAAGGTAGAGATACCGCAGGAAGCATTTCTGGCAGCATTAAAGACCGCTTAAAACGTAATGTCAAATGTCAAAGCACAAATGACAAAACTGTGATTTTGGATTTTGTCATTGAAATTTTGAATTTCATTTGACATTTGAATTTTGTCATTTGTCATTATAATTGGGGTGATCAAGATGATTAAAGAGAAAGTCAAAACAGAGATACGTGAATGGACGGAGTCTATAATAATAGCGCTGATACTTGCGCTCCTGATAAGGACGTTCGTGATCCAAGCGTTTAAGATACCGTCGGGATCGATGATACCGACATTCAAAATAGGCGACAGGATATTCGTCAGTAAATTCATTTACGGCGCCAGGATACCTTTTACGGATATCAGGCTTCCCGCGTTCAAGGCGCCCCAAAGAGGCGATATAATAGTATTCGTCTCCCCGGAGACGCCAAAAAAAGATTTTGTGAAGAGGCTGATAGCGCTTGAAGGCGAGACAGTTGAGATAAAGAGCGGAAATGTCCTGATAAACGGCAAGGGAATAGACGGCCCGGATTCTGTAAAATCGAATTATTATTACAACAGGGGAGATTTTGGCAAAGAGCTCGCGGCTGTTACGGTTCCCACCGGCTTCTATTTCGCTTTAGGCGATAACAGCGCCAACTCAAGAGACTCGCGATATTGGGGATTTGTTCCGAAGAAGAACCTTATCGGCAAGGCCGTGCTTTTATACTGGCCCATACAGAGGATCCGCGTCATAAGATGATGAACCTCGCGAACAGGATAACGATAACGAGGATAATACTCACTCCCTTATTTATCGCGGCCGTGGTCTATGGCCGCATGGATATGGCTCTTATAATATTTGCGGCCGCAGTGATATCCGACGGGCTAGACGGATTTATAGCGAGGTCGATGCATCAGAAGACATTCATTGGGACCATACTTGATCCGGTGGCGGATAAGATACTGCTCATAAGCGCGTTCATATGCCTTACGCTGACAAAGAGCATACCGGAAGTCTTGAGGCTGCCGCCATATGTTCCCATAATAGTGATATCCCGGGACGCGATAATCGTTTTGGGTTCGATGCTTATACACGTTGTCAAAGGGGAGGTTAAAATAGCTCCAAGCTTCTGGGGAAAATTTACAACGTTCTTCCAGATGATGACCGTGGTGAGCATTCTTGTTCAATTTAAGTATTCGTGCTACGTATGGAATACCGCCGCTATACTTACTGTGATATCGGGAATCGATTATATGCTTAAGGGCAGCCAAACCTTGAACGAGAACAGCTCAAATAACAAGAAACCTGCCTGCCCGACCGCACGAGAATCAATATCAGGCAGGCGGGCCTGCCGGCAGGCAGGGAAGGCATGATAATGGCGCCCTTTTTTGTATTTATCTTCTCTTGTTTAATGGCGTATCTTATAGGATCGATCCCCACAGGATTTTTAATGACGAAGATCTTCGCGGGATCCGATATCAGAAGTGCGGGATCCAAGAATGTAGGCGCAACTAACGTCTACCGTGTCGCGGGAAAAGTGCCGGGCATGCTAACCCTGATCATAGATATTGCTAAAGGGGTAGTCGTGGTGACTCTAGCGGCGGATTTTTTTTACACATATCTGCCGAACGTCGATTACATATTCTATAAAACTCTTCTGGGGCTGATAGCGATATTGGGGCACATATATTCTGTATTCTTGAAGTTCAGAGGAGGCAAAGGCGTAGCAACTACGATAGGTGTCACGGCTGCCATAGCGCCTTTAGTTCTTTTGGTGTCGTTAGCTGTTTGGCTCATAGTATTCATTCCGACAAACTATGTCTCTCTTGGATCGTTGGCTTTTGGGATGGCTCTTCCAATATCAGCTCTTGTTTTTGATCAGCCATTTTATATAGTGATATTTTGCGTAATCCTTTGCATGATAAACACTTACAAACATAAGGATAACATTAAAAGGCTGCTAAAAAGAGAGGAAAATAAGACTATTATTTTTTCCCGCAAAATCAAGTCTATACGATAGGCGGTGCGGGACCCCGCCAAGCAGAAAATACGCCCGGTGGGGAAAAAGTTAGAATATCAAAAATGTAGTTTTATAGCCTTGACTACCAATGGTACGTAATGTATACTTTATGTATAAGTGGAGGAGTAGGATTTTTTTTAGCCCGTAATTAAAAAGTTTTAAGAAGTTACGGTGGGGGGATGTTATGAGAGAGGTTGTGTACAGAAACCTAACTTCGGCGCTCTCCGGAAAGAAAGACGTTCTTTTGAAGGAGGTCTTTGAGAGGGATGGTGTGACCGCGAAGACAGAGAGAAGGTCTTTCTACTTTATAAAGGAAGTGGTCCATCTGAAGAGCGATGAGGAGCTGCAGGTATGGGTAGGATCTCAAAATAACAGAAGTGAGCCGGTAAAGAGGCATTTCCATATAATGAAAGAGCATAGTGATGCTCTGGGCAAGGACAAATTTGTATGCAAGATACTGGGCCTATTCTATGCGGTGGTGGACAGGGATATCTACACGATCGCCTTTCTTCATTCCTTCAAAATAAACTTCGCCAGGGGCTCGCTCATCAAATAAAAATCTTAAAACACCGTCGGAAGATCTAAATCTATTGACCCTTCGACTTCGCTTGGTTCGACATAGCTCACCATGCTTCGAACCATGCTGAGCAAAGTCGAAGCACAGGGTCAATCCCGAGCTTTTGTCGAGGGATTGACAAAACATATTTTATAATGTATCCTTACACTATGCTTCTCGATAGAAGAGGGAAGAAGAGAGAAAACCTGCGGACAGTAGCGGAATACAAAACGCTCAAGGTCCCGAAAGGTTTGATATTTAAAGCGCCGCTCAATATTGTGAAAGCGTCTTTATTGGATATCAGTATCAGCGGCTGCGCTCTCGAATCCCCCTATGCTATACCTCCCCAGGTTACGATATCCATAAGAATAGACCCCCTCGCATTTGCCATAGGAACTTCTGAAAGGCGCAACGATCCGCTTGAAATGACCGGCAGGATCACTTCATCTGTAAGTAAGGGCCGCGAGCATTACAGGCTTGGCGTATGTTTCATCAGGATAAAGAAGAAGGATGCAGGCCTCATAAAACGCTTCATGAGATCAAAAGAACGCCGAAAATTCCCCCGTTTCTCGTTTTCCCGGTAATCCTGCTTCGCCTTTCGAATATTTGAATGGCGAAGTAGGGTAAAAACCACGTAAAAACCGCATACCTTGACAATAATAGTATTGTATGATATACTTATAAGACTTTTTCTCTCCGGAAAGCTGATAGAAGACCTATGGAACTGATCGCAAAGACAAATTGGGTGGATGTTTTAGTCGCAATTCTAATGCTGCGAATAAGTTATGTAGCGTTCAGAGACGGATTGAGCCACGAGATATTCTCTGTTTTAGGCAGTATTCTGATAATGGCGCTGGCTATGCATTACTACACCGTTCTTGGCAGTTCCATATCCCGGAACGTGATGAACATGCCGATAGAATTTGCCAATTTTTTAAGCTTTCTTGCGCTGGCAGTAGCACTGGGTTTCTTAGTAAGGTTATTGAGGATTGCGCTCGATAAGATAGTGAAGGTCCAATGGCATCCCATTATGGAGAAATTCGGAGGGCTGGCGGTAGGCATAATGAAAGCCTATGTAGTAACGGGCATAGTTTTGATGACTCTCTCGCTTATGCCTTTATCGTATATAGTGTGGTCAATAAAGGATAAGTCTCTTACCGGAAAGTACATTTTGAGGGCAGGGCCCCGGATATATGACAGGGTAGGAAGATTTTTGCCGGAGATAAAATCTGGCGAAAAGAGCAAACTCACAGCCCCTAAAGAACCCGCCGAAAAGTGAATCTTCTATAAGAAGAGTCAAGAAAATCGCCTTTGGCGATAATATTAGTATGATTTTCAGTGGTTAGGAAAGTATTTATACTTTCCTATACCATAAAAAATACCAGCTCGAAAGGAAGAGAACGATGAAATTAAAAGAGATATATAGCTTTGTCGTTAAGAGGGGTATCGAGAAGGATCCCCGCTCAAAGGGCCAGATCAAGGATCTTCTTGCGGGATCAAAGAGAGAGTTCCGTAAGCTTAAGGGCGTAGACGCCAGATGTTACGATAAGGAGAGATTCACCAACCCCTATGCCGATACGAGGATACTTAACGGAGAGGACGATCACGATGTCAGGTCCATAATGGTTGGCATCGATATGGAGGGGCCGGAGCTTTTGGTAGCCGACAGGCTGAATGAGAAGGGTGAAAATATCGATCTCGTCATGGCTCATCACCCGGAGGGCAGGGCGTGGGCGAACTTTTACGATGTTATGCATCTGCAGGAGGCTGCCTTCGCGAAGTTAGGCGTGCCTCTCGAGATAGGTAAAGAACTTCTCAAAGAGCGTATGGGAGAGGTCGGACGCGCGGTCTCCGGCGCGAACCACCTGAGGAGCGTAGATATAGCGAGATTGCTGGAGATCCCGTATATGTGCGTGCATACTCCGGCCGATAATCATGTAGCAAACTATCTCCAGAGGATCTTCGATAGAAGAAAGCCGAAGAGACTGAACGATGCGCTCAATATTTTGAAGGCTATACCTGAATATACGGACGCGCTCAAAGTACACGCCGGGCCGAACATTCTTATAGGCGAGGGGAAGAAAAAGTGCGGAAAAGTATTTGTGGATATGACGGGCGGCACGGAAGGGCCCAAGAGGATATTCTCCAGGCTCTCTCAGGCCGGCGTCGGCACAATAGTGGCTATGCACTTGAGCGAAGAGCATTTCAAGCAGGCGAAGACGGAATTTATAAATGTGATCATAGCCGGCCACATCGCAAGCGATACATTAGGATTAAATTTACTTTTGGACGCTCTTGAGAAGAGAGAGAAGATGAAGATAGTACCCTGCTCCGGGTTTGTAAGGGTCAAAAGGTATCCTGCTACGCAAATCTAATGAAAGGCCCGGTTTTTGCATCGCAGGGATATTCTTTATTGAGGTAATTTCTCCGAAGCAATAACCGGATTTGCTAGTTGTTCTGCG
>JAPLMG010000101.1 GCA_026387165.1 Candidatus Omnitrophota bacterium | reverse complement strand
AAATGACGACGCCATAATGGTAAATGGGGACGGTCCTATTTTCACCAATTCCTATTTTTCCCTATATTTGTCCAATCTCTTTCCTGCCATTTCTATCGCTGCCTTTAATGAAGAGGTAGTATCAGAATACGCGCTTAATTTAGGTATGAACGCGCTGACATTTAGTTTCTCTGACCATTTTAAAGCGTCTGTGTTTGGATATGCGGTGAACATGATCACCGCGATCTTGTCATCAATTTCACGTATCTTTTGTAAAGTAGCGATCCCGTCCATATCGGGCATCGCATAATCCAGGATTACGATATCCGATAGTTTATTCCTCACCGCATTTACGGCCTCTTTGCCGGTCGTGGCTTTAATCAGATCATAGCCCCACTCCTTGATTCTTGCGCCTATAAGTTTGAGGAGATCCGCTTCGTCATCTACTAATAGAATTTTTATTTTAGCCATACTCCGTCCTGCCTCGCCATTTCTTACAGCTTGAGTCTATCCTATAAATTTTTTAATCTTGGCTATCAATTCTTTTGATTCATAGGGCTTCATTATATAATCATCCGCGCCAACTTCCTTGGATATTTTCGGAATATCGCTGGCGCTGGCAGTAAATAGGATAATGGGTATGCGTTTCAACCTATCATCACGTTTTAACTTTTTACAAATCTCGTCTCCCTGCATGCCGGGTAAGAGTAAATCCAGCAATATTAAATCCGGAATATTTTTTTGTAAGAACGTAAACGCTGCTTCGGAGTTAAGGGCGCTTATAACTTCATAGCCCGAGTTTTTCAATCTCATTTTTGTAACCTCGGCCAAATCTAACTCATCTTCAATAAGCAGGATTTTATTTGTCATGCTCGCCTCCGGCGCTCTTCAATCGGTAAAATAAACTGCATAGTTGTCCCCTGGCCAAAGGTTGACTCCGCCCAGATCTTTCCGCCGTGCGCTTTGATTATTTCCAAGGAAATGGCGAGCCCAAGACCTGTCCCGCCGGTTTTTCTTTCTAATTGTTCATACTGTTGGAATAGGCGGGGTATATCTTCTTCTCTTATGCCGGGGCCGGTATCTTTAATTGAGACCTGAATAATATTATTCCCCCGCATTGTGGAGATGGTGATATTGCCTTTTTCTGTAAGCTTTAGAGAATTATTAACTAAATTTGATAAAACCTGGCTAATCTTATCCCGGTCAAATTTTATTTTAGGTAAATCTTTATCAAGATTAAGGATAAAATCCAACCCTTTCTCTTTCGCGATAATATTCATCGTCTCTTTAGTTTCTTCAATCACCTCGTTTATATCGTTATCCTGTATCTTGAAAATTATTTTACCGGTCTCAAGCGTCTGAAAATCTAAAATCTCGGTAATTAAGCGGGCGAGTCTATCCACATTTCTTTTTGCTATATCTAAAAATTTTCTCTGATCTGTGGTAAGCGTTCCTAACATACCTTCTAATACTTGAGAAATGCTTTCCTTAAGCGCGCTTAATGGCGTCCTGAGCTCATGGGAGACCATGCTGGTAAAAGCTGATTTTGCCTTTACGATTTCCTTAAGAGCCTCTTCTGTCTTCTTGCGCTCGGTGACATCCCTGAAGCTTCCCATAAGATATTTTTTTCCGGCTAAGGTGATCAGTGACGTATTAACATCGGCATAGCAAATGCTGCCGTCTTTTCTCTTCACCGGAAGACCCTCTGCAAGCTCAATTTCTCTTTTCGCCTGCCGCTCAAACTGTTTTATGACAAACGGCAGATCTTTCTCGGGATGGATATCGTCAACTTTCATACGCATCAATTCTTCTTCGGTATATCCTAACATCTTACAAATCTTTGGATTACACACAGCAAATCGCCTGGTCCCTACATATGCCAAAAGCATCCCATCCATGGATTCATTAAAAATGGTTTTGAATCTTATTTCAGCTTCCTTTAATGCCTCCTCTGCTACCTTGCGCTCGGTGATGTCGTTAATGTTGCATTGGATAACTTTTGCCTTGTCGACTAAAAAAATCTCTGTATTTATGCTCAGGCCTTTTTTGGTTTTTACCGGTGTGTCCCCGTAATGAACTACGCCCTCTTTTTCCAATATTGACACTATTTCTTGAAAGCCCTTATCGTCTTTAACCATGCCGATTTCCCATAGTTTCTTTTTCAAAAACTCTTCCTGGGAGTAACCCAGCAATTCCCGGGCAGATGCGTTGGAACTAAGAATGTCACCTCCGGTTTTATGAACAAGCAATAATACGTTCTTCGATGTTTCAAAGGCCCTGCGATAACGCTCCTCGGACCCCTTCAATTCTTCTTGCAGGCGCTTCCGCTCGGTGATGTCTTCAATAGCCAGTAGGATCAGTTCTTCGTCTTCTTCTTCTTCTTCTTCTTTTATCCCTGCCGTTACTATTCCTGCTATTTTCTTGGGGACGCGCAGCTGACAGGCATTCAGGACCATGGTTCGCTCGCCAATATGTTCAAACTTATGCCCGACTTCATAATCTGTCACAATTTTCTTCTCCGGTATGATCTCTTTTAATAGCTCAAGCAGCTTGGGAATATTCCATTGCCCATCACCTAAATCGGGAAGCGGGTGGCCTATTGTCTCTTTTTCCGCAACCTTAAAGGTGGTATAGAAAGCCTGGTTGGAAGAAATGACTCGTAAGCTCTTATCCAAGACCAAAAACGGTTCCCTTAATGTAGCAATGATGCTATTGGCATACTCCAAGAGCACTTTAATGTCCGGATTATGTCTCTGCTTTTTATCCTTCATTTTTTAAGCGCCTCTTGGCGGATCAGTGATCTGAATGGGTTATTACTTGCTTTTTTATGCGGTTATTGCTATCGGGTTCTGTTACCACGCTTCACTCCCGGGTAGTATTTATAAGTGTACCATAGAAATATGCACCTTGACATATATTTTATGTGTCAAAAGGGGTAGGCGCTTTTTAGGGGTTGACCTGGCGCTTTTTGATGGTCGTGATAGAACGTAGCCCGGGTTTAAACCCGGGCTACGTTCTATGGGAGTCGAGACTCGCTGTCGGCCGGAGGCCTTTTCCTCCCTATTTGGTCGGCGCTCGCGGGCTTCGAGTCCATACTATTAACCATATAATAGGTAAAAATTTATTGTCCTCCTTCGCCCTTCAATCCGAAATCTGAGATAGGGCTTCGGAGAGACATCCTGCTTACTATAATCTCTGCGAAGCTCAAAGCCGAAAGGCTTTGAGCGAAGCAGGATGGTGGGCGGAACAGGACTCGAACCTGTGACTTCCTCGGTGTAAACGAGGCGTTCTACCAGCTGAACTATCCGCCCGTTATTTCCTACGCGCCTGCCATGCGACGCAAAAATACTATCGTAAATACCATCACAAGGAGCGCCACGGTCTCGGTCATGCCGAGCACGACGAGATAATTGCCGAAGCCCTTATTGGTCTCGCCCATGGCATCGCAGGCCACGGCCGCGCACTTGCCTTGCCAATAAGCGGAGAGTCCTATCGCCGCGCCCGCGAACGCGCCGACTCCCCACATATACTGGCCCTTCATCGTAAGCGACAGCATATTGTTCATTACGATGAAGCCGTATATCGTCTGCGTCAGCGGTGCCGCCGTAAGCGCTACGAGCAGAAACGATGCGTTCTTATTTTGAACGAAGTTCTTCTTCCACGCCCCTATCGCGGCCATGCCGGCCACGCCCGCCCCTGCCCCTGAACCAAGGGCCGAGATCGCCAGGACCATTATAGCGCCGAGATCTTTAAATTGCGTCAACACAGCCTGTTCCATCTCTTCTCCTCCTTATTCTTTAGTTAACTCCAGCGGCTTGTAAGGCATCCCGCTCCATGTCAGCCCTGCATGGCCTGAAAATTCAAGCACATTCAGCCTTATACCGTGGACCAAAACCGATATAGGCCCTAATAATATGTTTATCGTATGCCCCAAAAATATTATTATCATCTTTACTATAAAGTTATCGCCGCCAAATACCCCCGAAAGAGCATTTACCGTGTCGGATATGGCCACACCGGCCAAGCCAACCGCGAAGAGCCTTACATAAGATACGACATCGGTGAAGTTATTTACGATGCTTAAGGCAACCGTCCCCAGGCCTTCTCCCGCCGCCTTCAATACATTCTTCTGCGGATTGGTAAATAGCACTACCAAAGATACTCCTCCCAAAAGAGCAAAACGGACAAACCCGGGCAA
>JAPLMG010000059.1 GCA_026387165.1 Candidatus Omnitrophota bacterium | reverse complement strand
GGTGAGGGGTATGCAAAGATCGAATCTCAAAATGTCTTTTCCGTCAAGGGCAAAACGCTAATTTGGACAGTAGTGATGCCTAATGCCAATTTGCGTCAGCGGAGGGCGGTCACCAGGTCCCGCCGTCTGCCGGGGTGCCGGGGGTGCTTGCCTTGACTTATGGGGAGCCTGGAGGTATACTCTTGTTTACGCTGTACATGAACCGATCATACCATTCATATGAATGAGATAGACTCCCTGAAGAAGCGCGTAGCAGATCTTGAGAGGGCGAATAGAGAGCTGGACGACATCTTCAACGCCATGGGGGACATCATCTTTGTGATCGACAAGAATAATGTCATCACCAAAGCGAACAACTCCGCCGCCTCCCTCTTTAAGACTAAACCGCAAAATATGATAGGTATGAAATGCCATGATCTTGTGCATAAGCTCGGTAAGCCATGGCCCGGATGCCCGTTCGAAAAGACGAAAGAGGATAAGAATCCCCACACAGAAGAGGTCAATGACCCCAATATCGGCATGCCGCTACTAGTCACGGCCTCGCCCATATTTAACGATAGCGGCGAGATGGTCGGCGCCGTGCACATCGCAAAGAATATCGCGGAATATAAGAAGCAGGAAAAAGCCCTTCGCGAAAGCGAAATAAAATATAAGACCATCTTTGAGTCATCCGCTGACGCGATCATGCTGACTGTACCGGAAAAGGGTTTTATAGCGGGAAATGAAGCCACGGTGAAGATATTCGGCTGTAAGGATGAAGAAGAGTTCATCGCACAGTCTCCGGCGAGCCTTTCCCCGCAGATCCAGCCCGACGGCCAGCCATCACCGGCAAAGGCGCAGAAGATGATGCAGATAGCCATGGAAAAGGGCGCCAACTTCTTCGAGTGGACGCACAGGCGCATGAACGGCGAAGAATTCTTCGCGACGGTTCTATTGACGAAGATGAATTTCGGAGGGCAGGCGATATTGCAGGCGACCGTCCGCGACATAACCGAGCGGGTGTTGTCGGAAAAACAGCTCGCCAAGAAGCTGCGGGACTTCGAGATATTCTATAAGGCCGCCATCGACCGCGAGATGAAGATAAAGGAGCTGAAGAAGAAAGTCTCGGAGCTCGAGGCAAAGATGAGATCATGAAACCTCGCATAAACCCGACATTACGCTTAGAGAGGTTCCATATACAATTGTATGGGGTAGGCATATGAAAGCGGTAAAAGGTTCGATAAGGCGCAAGATAACGCTCATAATAGCCGCCTCAGTAGTGACAGTCACTCTTGCGGGCGCTATTCTTACGTATTTTGCCGGCTCCGCCACCCTGATGCGTATATCAGGCAGGGAATATTCACAGATAGCGCGTACGCTGAGTATGTATACTACGGGAGCTATTAGTGATGAGATAGAAGACGCCAGGTCGTATGCGACGAGGCGTCTCTGGAAGGACGTTGTAGCGGAAAGCAATTCGCGTTACGAAGGAATGGACGCCGAATCGATCAGGCTGAAACTTCTCGACACGGACAAGAGATGGATCGCCGCAAAGCCCGGAGACCCAATACTAAAAGAATATCTGGAAAACAGGATAAGCATGGGCACATTGGATATCCTGAAAGCAAGAACTAAGATATCCGAAATCTTTATAACCGATAAGTACGGCGGCCTCGTCGCCGCTTCAGAAAGGACGAGCGACTTCTATCAGGCTGATGAGGAGTGGTGGCAGAAGGCTTACAATGGCGGCAAGGGCGGCATATATGTAAGCGATATAGAATTCGACGAGTCGAGTAAAAAATGGGTCATCTCAATAGCGGTGCCGATAAAAGACTCTAAAAGCGGAGAGGTCATAGGCGTATGTAAGGACAGCGTCGGGATAGAAAAACTTTTTGGTAACCTTGCCGACTTCAAATTAGGGAATACGGGCTATGCCGTTTTGATAGACAATAAGGGCATGGCGATATTTCATCATGGCATATTCGCGATGACCGAGAAGATCATTCCGGAAAAAACACTGCATAAAATGTTGGAGATGAAAAATTCGTATTTGGTGATGAAGAGCTCTTTGCTTCATAGTGAGAAAGCATTCGTCGCTTTCGATGGAGTAAATCCCCCGTACCTTTCAGACAGGGGCATATCATGGATCCTACTGGTGGTTCAGGATATGTCCGAAGTATCCGCGCCGATCCGTAATTTCATTATCCAGACAGCGATCATAGCGGCCCTGATGATGATCCTGATAATACCGGTGGGATCTTTCTTTAGCAGGTTTATAGCCGATCCTATTCATGAGCTGCACCTGGCTACGGAAAGAATCATAGCCGGAGACTGGGGCTACAAGATAGATGTGAAGACAGGCGATGAGA
>JAPLMG010000238.1 GCA_026387165.1 Candidatus Omnitrophota bacterium | reverse complement strand
CATCAGGAGGACCGGCAGCCCTATGCTGCCCGAAGCCTTCTTCAGATTCCGCTCCATCTTCGCTATCTCCAAAAGATGCTGCGCCGGGATATATCTTAAACGGAGAGAGTCAGTTTCTCTATATTTAAGCCACTTGTCGTTCGATGTGAACATCGCGTCCTTTATCGGCACTTTAAGCATGCTGTTGGGCCTGAAGAGGATGGAAAGCTTATCGGAGAGAGAAAACTTCAGTTTATTTTTAAGCGACGGCGATATGAGTATGAGGCCGTCCAGACAATCCTGATGATACGAGAAAAAGTCTACGGCGATCTTGCCCCCCAGGCACAGGCCTATCAAAAATATCCTGCTTTTTGGGTGATCCTTCTTTGCAAGGTCTATGAATATCTTCAGGTCGCTCGACATGTATCTGGAAGAAAAGTTCCTGGAGTTGTTTTTATTAAGCCCCGAGCCGCGCCTGTCAAAGGCGTATACATTGATATCCTTTGAATTCAGGAACTGGGCAAGGTTCAGGAACCAGCCCATATGGCTCTCAAGGCCGTGCAGATATATTACGCAGGGCTCAGACTGTCCGGCCGGCCAGCAGTCGTAATATAATTTTGAATTGTCCTCAGCTTCGAACTGTCCTACCTGCATTCTTCTCCATCCAGTCCTTTGTCCGCCTTAAGCCCTCTTCTATCGAGACGCGCGGATTGTACCCGAGATCGTTCTTCGTTTTGTTGATGTCGAAATCGAGATTAAGGCTCAGGAACTTTATCCTGGTCCTGGTAATGAACGGCGGCTCTTTAGCTTTTGTAAGCCTCGCCAGAGCGGTAAGGATATTGCACACAAGGTATGCCATGAATTTGGGTATATGCTTCTTAGGCGTATCGAACTTCCATATATCCACTATCTTCAATACCAGGGCCTCGAGCGTCATGCCGCTGTCATTGGTAACATTATACTTCTGGCCTACGGCTTTTTCGCTTCTCGCCGCGCTCATTATGGCGTCGGTAAGATTCTCTATATATACGGCGTTTATTTTGTTCTTGCCGCTGCCTACGAAGATGAACTGCGACGTGCCGAGCCGGTCGGAAAGCCTCGGTATGAGCTTGCTATCGCGGGGCCCAAATACGAAGCCCGGCCTCACTACTGTAACGGGAAGGCCGTACTTATTATAGTAATCCATTACAAGCTGCTCCGAATCTATCTTCGTGTCTATGTAACTGTCGCCCGTCTTATGATACGGAGCGTCCGCCGGCGTACCGTGATGGTCCCTCATGCCCAGCACGGCAAGGGAGCTTATAAATACGAAGCGCTTCACATTAGCCTCTTTGGCCGCGTCTAAAATATTTCTGGTGCCTTCTACATTAACGCGGCACGCCTCTTCCGGAGATATCCATTCGTCCGCCAGGGCCGCGCTGTGATATACGACATCTATGCCCTGCATCGCTTTCTTTACCGACTCGAGATCATTGATATCGCCATACGCGAACTTCACCCCGATACCGGACAAAAATCCGGTATTGCTCGTCTTTCTCACAAGAGCAGTCACGTCCTCGCCGTCCCTGATCAGCCTCTCGGCTATGTGGCTGCCCACAAAACCCGTCGCGCCCGTTACAAGATTCCTCATCCCGCACCTTCTCCTTCCCTCCTACACCTTTGAGAAGGTGCGGGATTCCTCATCTTTATCCACCCTGGATCTTTGACATCTTTATAGTTACCTTCTCGCCGTCCTGCCACGGCCAGAGCATGGCGAATGCCGAGCACCCTTCTTTATTATTTAAGAAGTAGAGTGTCTGGCCTTTTCTTAAACCTCCCACGCTCTTTATCAGTATCTCCGCATCCTTCGATAGCTTCTTTCCCGATGGCCACGCGGGAGCCCCGAAGATGCCTTCGAGCACGCGGATCATTCCTTCGAGGCGCGCATGACCTATGACCGCCTCAAAATAGTTCTCGTTGTCCATGCGTGTCATGTCCGGCTCCGTCTTCTTGACCTCTGCCTTTATCTTATCAAATTCCACCTTAAATTCCTTTCCGTCAATCGAGGCTGACTTCTTCCTCTATAACGAAGTTATTTTGAAAATTTTCATCGGCTGTAAGCTCGGGCACCTTGAACTGGCTGTCATTGGCCCCTTCCATAACGCGCGCTTTCCGGTATCTTTCAAACTCGCCCTTCTTAATTACTTTAAGGATCGGCGGATTCAAGAGCTGCGCGTCTCTTACATACTTATATTCGGTATTCTCTACCTTGAGCTCCTCCTCTATGGACCTCAACAACTCTCTCTTGGATCCGGAAGATACGCCTCCGTCGAATTCAACCAAAAATACGTACCGCGGCGGCTTGCCCGGTTGTACGGAAGCGCAGATGAACTCCAATAGGAGCTTATTCTTGTCCACCGCCCTGTTAACGGCCTCGCTCAGCTGCGACTCGTAAAGTTTTTCGCCCATGACGGAGACGGCGTTGGAGCCCTTCTGTACGAACTCTATCACAGGCGTATTATTAAAGAAGCCCCTGACCGTGATTATGTCGTCTATATTATACCTGTATAACCCGCCCGGAGTGGTGACTATAATGAAATATTCCCTGCCCTTAGATAATTCATCAGAGAGGAGGAACCGCTTCTGACGTTTGGCCATCTCCTCTTTCGGGATGAATTCGTAAAAATTCGTATTGATGGCGAGGACCCCCCCGTCTCCCGAGTCATCCATGGGTATGGAAGCGCGCGCTTCGGTGGAAAGGCACCCGAAGTCCCTTACGGGAATATCTCCGAAATACTGCGACAGCTCTTTTAAATATATCTTGACCGCCCCGCTTTTCCAGCACTCTATCAGCTCAAGGCGAGGCCAGAAATATTCCGGCAGAAGCGCCTTCTTCTCTTTTAGTATATCCCTAAGCTCACGGGCTCTTGCGGGATCGGGCTTAAGCGACTTCTCGACGGACTTCCTTATTTCGGCGGGCACGTTTATGCCCCGGTAGAGCGTGCCCTTTTCGATATCGTCTATCAAAATATCTTTATACTTTTCTATCTTCCGGCACAAGAGGATGATGGTGCTGGGATTCAACGTCGCGATAGTGGTTATATTCTGGCCCATCGCTATCCTTAAGATGCAGTAGTACCTCGATTCATAATCCTTTATATGAAAGACGTCATAAGGTATAGCGTAAATATTTCTTATTATGCCGGGCAGATTCTTATATGCGTGCCCGCTCTCCGCGCCGTACGGTATGCCGTTAGAGGTAAATGCTTCGTCCTCCGGATTTATTATCGCCAGGATCTTGCCGTCGAGAGAGCCCGGATGATCGCGCGATATGTAGTACGCCCAGAGATCGAGAGTTTCGGATTTCCTGGCCCTGGAAAATTTTGTTACGGGGATGAATTTAGGTTTGCCGGTAGTGCCGCTTGTGAGCCCGAAGAAGACCACCTTATCTTTTGTCAATACGTTATGGGCGCCGTTTACGATTTTTTCTACGTAAGGGAAGACGGACTCCGAGTCGCTCATCGGAACGAGCATCTGATAGTCTGCTATGGATCTTATTTCGGGGAAATGGTACTTTTTACCGTATTCAGTAGATCTATTTTTAGAAAGGTATTCCAGAAGAAGTTTCTTTTGAGCCTTCATGGGATCCAGAGTGGACCTCTCGAAAGCCCTGGCTTTGGGCGCGAGCGCCTTTAAAGCAATATGTGCTATAGGCAATTTAAACATCCCTATCCTGTGTTGATATCATTATATATGCCGCAACATTAGCGTGTCAACAGCGAAAGGAATTTACACGGGGGCTTTTCCGGCAGGAAATGCTAAGAGACGAGCTTGGCCATCTTGAACGATTCGAAAAGCCTGTTCTTTATCTTCAGGGACGGGGACCTGGATTCGATCTTATAACCGAGGCGCTCGTAAAGGCTTATGGCCCTTGCGTTGTGAGTTTCGGCATGCAGCACTATTCTTTTCTTACCGATGTTTTTAACCTCTTCCTCGATCGCCGCCAGCAATTTTGTCCCGATGCCAGATGACCTGAATTCAGGATATATGGAAACATTGCTCACGTAGCAATCGTCGCGGGCGACAAACTTTATCAGGTGGTCGAATTTAAGCAGGTTTACGGCCTTAGTGGGTAATCTCCACTTCAAATATTTCAGCAAAAGAAGGCTCATACGGACCGTCTGGCCTTTTCTGGTAGTCAATTTGTGCAGCTGCGCCATCCCCACGACCTCACCGTTTACTTCGGCAAAAAAAGAACGGTCAAAGCTGTAATAATGCCTTTTGTGGGGAAATAAATTCTTCATCATTTTTTTTACAGTGGGACCAAAGACTATGGGAAATATCGCGGGCGAGGTTAATATGACAAGTTCTGAAAAATGATGGGCATCTTCCGGCCTTCCTTTTCTTACTAAGATATTTTGCATAGAGACATTATACCGCAAAAAACAGATAATTCAAAATTACTTTTTGATATCTTAACCAGCTCATTCTTGGTAATAGTTTAGCCCGGAAAATGGCTCCCGACGTAGCCCAGGCTTAAGCCTGGGCTACGTATTCGTCGAGTTGCTTCTTTAAGCTGTTACAATTACGGGGACACGTACAAAATGTAAATGTCCCCGTAATTACACGTCAGCTATGCTTTACGGCAGGCAGGCTCACTTCGTGCCTCCTCGCAATGATAACATTTTGTTCTTCAGCCATAAAAATTAATCATATCATCACCTTAGAGTTTTTGAAAACCAGCCGATTATCAGATCTCTCATTATTTCATACTGGAACTGTATGAGCCTTTCGGCGTGAAACCCGCCCTTTATTATTTCTATTCTTTTATAGCCCTTTGCGGCATCATATAATTTAGCAGAATGGCGCGGTTTTATTATCCAATCCTCGTCTCCGCTTATAAACATTATAGAGGTATCTTTTATTCTGCCTATTGTATCGAGAGGGTTCTCTTTCGCCATGAGAATATTTCCGGCTCTCGCGCCTTTACCTTCCCACCTGGAATCGATATTATCTTTAAGGTCCGCCCACATCCCCGGCTCCCAGAAATGAAAATCTATACTTTTGAAACGCGACGGACAGCTTATCAATACCATGCTCTCTATATCGCTCCTCTCGGCGGCGCCGTTTATCGCGGCGGCGGCGCCGAGTGAAAACGCGAGCACGCCTATATGTTTATACCCGCGCGACCCCGCGTAATCGACGACCGCGTCAAGATCGAGAGGCTCTTTCGCCGACCATGTGTATCTGCCCCCGCTCTTACCGTGGCCCCTGAAATCGAATATTATCACGTCGAATTCCAGGGTAAGCATATCGACGGTCTTGCGCATCCATCTGCTATCCTTGCTGTTAAAAAATCCCGGGCAAACTATTACAACGGAGTCAAAGCCTCTCCTGTAATGGTCATAGGATATCGGGATATTGTCGGATGTGTATAATGTGCCGGATGCGGGCCGGATAGTATCGGCGGATAAAACCGCTGATGGAAGAACAACGAGGAAAATAATTGCTGCCCAAATTAAGAAAGTTGATATAACTTTTATTTTCAAAAATTTTCCGCCAGGACTTCGTAATAACTTTGAGGGTGCTTGCAGGCGGGGCACTCCTCGGGAGCAAGGCTGCCCTCGACAACATAGCCGCAATTGATGCAGTGCCACTTGACAGAACTCTTCTTTTTGAAGACTTCTCTATTCGCGATGTTGGAGATCAGCTTCCTGTATCTCGATTCATGGAATCTCTCGACCTTGGCGATCTGCTCAAACGACCCCGCGACCTCCGGAAAGCCCTCGTTCTCTGCAACCTGCGCGAAGTCAGAATAGAGCGATCTCCAC
>JAPLMG010000161.1 GCA_026387165.1 Candidatus Omnitrophota bacterium | reverse complement strand
AGGATCGTCGTAATGAAAGACGGCGTGATCCAGCAGATAGCTGATCCTATAAATCTTTACGATAAACCGGTCAACAGATTCGTCGCCGGGTTTATCGGCAGCCCGCAGATGAACTTCTTCAAGGGAACGATAATGAAGAAGGATACCAGGCTCTATTTTAACGAAGGTAATTTTCAGGTAAAGATAATAGACGCTATGGCGCCGAAACTTGCCTCTTACGTTAACAAAGAGATCATATTCGGCATAAGGCCGGAAGATATATACGATAAATTGTTCGTCTCTTACGCGTCATCAGAGAATACGATAAGAGCGAATTGCGAGATAATAGAGCCCATGGGCTCCGAAGTGTATCTGCATCTTAATACCGGCAGGAATCCTATTATAGCAAGGGTCGGGAGCCATGACAGGCCCACGATCAATCAGGATATGGACCTGGTCTTCGACATGGCCAAAGTACACTTTTTTGACAAGGACACCGACAATACAATCGTCTAAGAATCGCTCCACTCTCGGGATCATTTCGATAGCGTTATTTCTCGCCGTATCGTACCTCTTATTCGCGGCTCCACAGAAGATAGGCCCTCATTTAAGTTCCTCATGCCATCTGCTTGCCGTTATAGTATTGAGTTACAACATAGCTATAGCGCTCTCATGGATCGGGTTCGGACTTGCCTTCGGGATCATACTCACGATACTCTCTTTCTTCGCGGGCCTCGCGGGAGTCTTAAGGGGCGGCTGTTATGGAGCATCTTACTACACATGGAGCTTCGTAATTTCAAGCCTCTTAGGATACAGCCACTGGAAGACCGCCAGGAGAATGGAGAGCTCTTTCAGCCTCACCCTGGAAAAACTGGAAGAAGATATTAATATACTTTCCGATACCTATAATAAGCAGAAGACCGAGATCAGGTACCTCGATGAGAAACTTTTACGCTACCTTGTCCTAAAAGATGTCGCGGAGGTATTCACCACCACACTTTTGCTGGAAGATATAGCAAGGCTCATCATAGAGAGGACGGCCGGCACCATCAAGAAACAGGCACGCATCCTTCTCTTCCTGGTGGATGCGGATAAACAGGAGCTCATGCTTTCGGCATCGCACGGCGCGGCGAAGATAAAGGGCAAAAAGGGCGACATCTTCGACCGTTGGGTAGTTAAGCACGGCATCCCGCTGATAGTAGACGATGCCGCCAGCGATTTCCGGTTCCCGGGCTCTGCCCCCGAAGATCCAAAAGCCAATTTTAAGTCGCTCATCGCCGCTCCTCTATTAAGCGGAAATAAAGTCATAGGCGTATTAAGGATGGACGATATCCCGCAGATGTCCTTCGCGCAGGATGACTTGAGGCTGCTCGACATCATAGGTAATCTGGGCGCCGTAGCAATACAGAACGCGTTACTTTATTCCTGGATCGAGGAGCTTGCGATACGTGATTCGCTCACCGGCCTCTTCGTCCGGCGGCATTTTATGAAACGTTTTCAGGAAGAGGTGCGCCGCGCCGAGCGTAAGAGCGGCGAGCTGTCATTATTGATGCTCGATATAGATAAGTTCAAATGGTATAACGATAAGTAC
>JAPLMG010000180.1 GCA_026387165.1 Candidatus Omnitrophota bacterium | reverse complement strand
CAAATAAAATTCTCATGAGAAATTTATGAAACTATCCAAAACAGTCGAAAACATACCGCCCTCAGGCATAAGGGTCTTCTTCGATCTTGTGCTGGGCATGAAGGATGTCATATCGCTCGGTATCGGTGAGCCCGATTTCGTCACGCCGTGGAATGTCCGCGAGGCCGCCATATTCTCTCTTGAGGAGGGCTTCACTTCTTATACATCCAACAAGGGAATGATAGAGCTGAGAAAGGATATATCCGGCCACCTAAAAAACAGTCATGGCCTTGAATATGATCCCGAGGACGAGATCCTGATAACCGTGGGCGTAAGCGAAGCTTTCGACCTTGCTGTGCGCGCAATAATAAATAGAGGCGACAGGATACTCGTTCCGGAGCCTTACTATGTATCATACGGCCCCCTCGTAACGTTGGCCGGCGGCCGTCCGGTATTCATAAAACAAAGCCCCGAGAACGGCTTTAAGCTGATGCCTAAAGACATATTAAAGTATTGTGACAATAAAACCAGAGCCATAATACTGAACTATCCCAATAATCCTACCGGTGTTTCATATACCAGAAAAGAATTGAATGCTATAGCCAAAGTCGTACTAAAGAAGAACCTCATAATGATCAGCGATGAGATATACGGCGGCCTTACGTACGATTTTGACCACACGCCCTTTCCTACGCTGGCCGGGATGAAAGAGAGAACGATCTACCTGAACGGATTCTCAAAATCATACGCTATGACCGGCTGGAGGATAGGGTACGCCTGCGGCCCGAAAGACGTTATAGCCATGATGACCAAGATCCATCAATACACCATGCTATGCGCCCCGATAATGTCGCAGATGGCCGCGCGCGAAGCTTTAAAGAACGGCGAAGAGTCGACCCGCCAGATGAAGCGCGAATACAAAAGACGGCGCGAATATGTAGTCTCCGGACTGAACGAAGCAGGATTGACCTGCCATAAGCCTGAAGGGGCATTCTATGCCTTCCCTTTCATTAAAAGCTCCGGCCTCTCTTCGATGGAATTCGCCAGGAGGCTCTTAGAGAAAGAGCGCGTCGCTTTGGTCCCCGGGACCGCATTCGGACCTTCCTGCGAAGGATACGTCCGCATATCCTACGCTTCAAGCATAAGCAACATAAAAGAAGCTCTCATCAGGATAAAGAGATTCCTGTGCTCGCAAAGCTCATAGGCGTCATCTTCATAATCATAGGGATCGCCGGCCTCCTGTTACCAGTGATACCGGGTATTCTTCTTATAATGGTGGGCGTCCTGTTATTCTTCAAAGATAAAGAATATGAGATAATAAGGCTCGTCAACGAGAAGGCCCCGCCCTATTTCGTATCGTTCTATCATGACTTCCTCTCCAGGATCGTCAATAACGGCCATCTCATTGGGGTAGACTGGGCATCTGTGAAGAATGAGCTGATGAAACGGGAAGGGATTTGCTCCGACGATAACAGCGAGAGAGCCAGGTCAATAGCCAAAAGCTTAGACGAGTCTCTATTGAAGGCAAAAGCGCTTTCCAGGCCTAATTATATTCGCGCGGTAAAAAATATAACTTTGACCGGGGAAAATTTTATAGAGCTGGAAGGCGGCATAAGATTTTCATCGGGCTCGATATCGAAATACATAAAAGGCGCGAGCCATATAGTCGTATTTCTGGTGACGATAGGCGAAAGAATAGAGAATGCGGCTAGCTCGCTCACAAAAGGCAAAGAGCCTCTCGAAGGGTATCTGCTCGACAGGATCGGTTCATTCGCGGTCGAATCTCTCGCAGATGCTGTTGAGGAGAAGATCCGAAAAGATTATTTGGCGGTCAGGAAGAGCGTTTCCAGGCGGTACAGCCCCGGGTATTGCGATTGGCCGATAGAAGAGCAGCGGATACTTGCAGAAATTATTGATTTTTCCAAAATAGGGATATCGCTGACCGAGAGCTGCATGATGCATCCGAAAAAATCGATATCCGCTATGGTCGCTGTAGCGGACAGCGGGGTTTTTACAAAATCGGGCTCAACTTGTGAGATTTGTGAAAAAAAAGATTGTTCCTACCGGCGGGATACCTAGATAACTACTTCCTTCTTCAGTAGATTTTCCCAGAACTTATCCACATGAGCCTGTATATCGTCGACAATAGGCTTATTTTCGGGCTTCAGCAAATGCCTGAATCTGCCCTGAGTCTTCACCCATTCAGAAAAAGCCTTTTTCTCTTTCGGCTTATAGGTGATCTTATACTGTCCGTTTACAACTTCATATAAAGGCCATATGCATGTCTCCGCGGCTAAACGGCCAAGCTCACAGGTAAGCTCCGGTTTATAGCCCCACCCAAGCCTGCAAGGCTGGAATATGTTTATAAATTTAGGGCCTTCTATAGAGAGGGCCTTCTCAACTTTTGAAGTCAGATCGCGCCAGTTCCCTACTACCGACTGCGCCACGTAAGGTATCCCATGAGCGGCCATTATCTCGGTGAGATTTTTTCTATACTGCTCTTTGCCTTTTTTGATTTTCCCGACGGGTTCTGTTGTAGTATCGGCACCTTTGGGAGTAGCGCCGGAGCGTTGTATTCCGGTGTTCATATACGCTTCATTATTGTAGCAGACGTACAGTATATTATGCCCTCTCTCCATGGCGCCCGAAAGGGACTGCAATCCTATATCATATGTGCCGCCGTCTCCGCCGAATGCTATAAAGTTGACCTTCTTATCATACTTCCCCTGCCTTATCCATGACTTGTAGAGGGCCTCAACACCGCTTATCGTAGCCGCGGCGTTTTCAAATGCGCTGTGCAGGAACGGTACATTCCACGCGGTGTAAGGAAATATCGTGGATACTACCTCTAAGCATCCTGTTGCGCTGACAACTACGGTATTCGGTCCGGCTACGGCAAGCACCTGCCGCGCCACTATCACAGCTCCGCATCCCGCGCACGCGCGGTGCCCGCCGGTGAATAACTCCTTCTGTTTCGATAATTCTTTGATATTAGCCATTATTCTCTCACGCCTAAGTAAGTTACCTTAGGCGTACTCTTGCCATCGATCATTTCGCCAAGATCTTTGTAGACTGACCCTATATCCTCCAGACTTATCTCTCTGCCGCCAAGGCCGAAGATATAGTTCGGTACATCTTTCTTTATGTTGGAATCGAATAACGCGGCTTTTATTTCGAGAGCAAGAGGCCCTTCGTTGCCGCTTATCATATCGGATCTATCCATCACCGCAACGGCTTTGATATTCTTTAAAGCATCCGCTATCTCTTGCTTAGGGAACGGCCTGAATACCCTTAGCTTCAACACTCCCGCTTTTATACCTTTTTCTCTTAAGCCGTCCGCCACAACCTTGGCCGTTCCGGCGGTAGACCCCATCACCACTATGGCGCGATCGGCGTCATCCAATTTATATGATTCGAATAATTCATAAGACCGGCCGAACTTCTCTTTGAAAGCCTTTGCGACATCAAGTATTACGGCTTTCGAATCTATCATCGCTTCGGCAAGCTGCCGCCTGTGCTCAAAATAGTAATCCTGAAGATCGAGCGCTCCCAGAGTAATGGGCTTTTCCACATTTAACAGGTAATTGCCCAATTTTTTCTGGCCCACAAAATCCTTAACGTCTTTATCGTCGAATATTTCTATCCTCTCCAAGCCATGACTTATTATGAATCCGTCGGTAGTGACCATAGTGGGGAGAGCCGCGGTCTCGGCTATCTTTACAGCCTGGATCATATTATCGTAAGCTTCCTGCGCGTTCTCTGAAAATATCTGTATCCATCCGGAATCTCTCACCATCATCGTGTCTGAATGATCGCAATGTATATTAATGGGAGATGACAACGCCCTGTTCACGTCGGCAAGCACTATGGGCAGCCTTAAGCCTGAGGCTACATATAGCATCTCGGCCATAAGGGCCAAACCCTGGCTCGAGGTGCCGGTCATCGTCCTGCCGCCTGCAGCACTGGCGCCTATACAGGCCGACATCGCCGAATGTTCGCTCTCGACCGGCACAAATTCCGTATCTACCAGGCCGTCGGCCGCATAGCTTGCGAATATCTGCACTATTTCGGTGGCCGGGGTGATGGGATAGGCGGCCACTACGTCGGGATTTATCTGGCGCATCGCCTCTGCCATCGCTTCATTGCCGGTCCTTGCCACTATGTTTACCCGTGACATATCTTCTCGTTCTTCTTCGCTTCTTTTTCCGAAATCATCTTTATTGCTTTGCCTTTAACGGGGCATTCGTGCGCGCAGATGCCGCAGCCCTTGCAATAGTTGTAGTCAAACGCGACAAACTTGCCGTCTTTAGTTATAACGGCCGAATCCGGACAGTACATCCAGCAGGTCAGACAATTTATACACTTCTCTGGAAGATGTACAGGCCTTTCGCTTCTCCAGTCACCGGTCTTGAAATCCCTTGCCGTGCCGCCGCCTTCTATGACGTCGCCCTTCGGTAAACTCTTCCAACCTGGTTTTTGTTTTTTTTCACTCATATTTTTGTCTTTCAAAATCTAACCAGGTTAAAAACCTGCATTTTTAACCTGGTTAGATATAAACGACGCAATTACGATCTAACTTCATTATACGCCCGCTCTATAGCCTTCAGATTGCCCTCTATTACCTCGGGCTTTGACTTGAATTTCTTCTCGAGCTTATGCTTCGTATCCTCAAACATCTCTTTGAAGTCCAGGATACCCGTGGCTTTTATCAGCGCGCCAAGCATCGGCGTATTTGGAATATCTTTACCTATGCAGTCTACGGAAATCTTGGAAGCATCTACCGTGAATACTTTGATGCCGCTTTTTATATTGCAATCGCTCTTTACGTCTTCCGGCGAGCGCTCCGTATTCACAATTAAGAGACCGCCCTCATTTATGCCTTCCGTAACGTTTACGGATTCTATCAGTGTGGGATCCAGGACCACGACAACGTCGGGATTCGTCACACTCGAATGAAGCATTATAGGTTTTGGGGAGATGCGATTGAAAGAGGCTACCGGGGCGCCCATCCTTTCAGGGCCATATTCGGGGAATGCCTGAATATATTTGCCGGAAGCAAGCGCCGCGTCACCAAGCAAAAGGGCAGCGGTCTTAGCTCCCTGGCCGCCCCTTCCATGCCAGCGAATCTCTATTAAATTTTCCATCTATTTGGTTCTGAAAATTTGTCCCAAAAGGTGACAGTCACCTTTTGGGACACCCATTTTTAGAATACCTTCTGAGCTACGGTCTTTTCTTGTCCGGCAAGCGCCAAATAGAGAGCCATGAACGAGGCCATCATAACAATGCCGAAATATCCGTTAAATAAACTATTTACCACTCCTATTATTATCTGCCCTATCTTATGAGGCAATGCCACCGTTAAAAGCCCGGTTACTACACCAAGCAACACTCCGATGCCTATCGCTATAAGTACCAAAAGGATGAGCAGCAGCAATATCTTCCAGAAGGATTTTTTGACCACTCTCATGCTCCTCTTCATGGCTTCTATGACGCCGATCTCATCGGAGACCATTGTATAAGGAGACATCACAAGCAATATGACAAAATATATGCCCACCAACCCTATCGCTATAGCTACGATGGACGCTATAACTGTGGCTATGACATTGTTTAGAGGGGCGGTGGCGGCCACTATTAAAGCGGCTATCACAGCTATTATAAGGACGAAGAGGATTATGACGAACCCCAGGCCTAACAAGCGCAAATAGTATTTCAAGCCATAGGAAGCGAATTGCGACAGCTTCATCTTTCCTTCCTTAATGTAGTCCCTAACTACGCCTAAAGAGCCCCCCTGCATAAAGATACTGACCAAAACGAAAAGTATGCTGAACGCAAGGGTCGTCAAAGCGGCTTCCGGCGGGATCGCCGGAGCAGTTGCTGCGCCGGCTCCCGGAGCAGGCACTATACCTGCCGGCATAATGGCTATGTTTACTATATTCCATATAAGATTAAATACAAAAAGAACGAAAACAAGCGCCAAATTCTTGCTCGCGACTCCAAAGCCCTTCTTTATCGCTTCTAACATGCCCATTTTTACCTCCTCGTTATATGCACAATTGTATTGCGTCGTGCGCGTTGCCTGCCTGCCCTGTACCATATCGGTACATGGCCTGCCGGCAGGCAGGCGTTATGCGTTTAATTTTTGAATTATAGCATGCGGTAAACGCCTGTGTCAATATCATTTAAGCTCGCGGCGGCCCTCAAACGCCTTCAGTATGGTGGCCTGGTCCGCGTATTCAATATCGCCGCCCACAGGTATGCCGTAGGCGACCCTGGTGAGCTTAGAGCCCGAAGACTGAAGCTGTTTCATCAGATATAGCGCCGTAGCCTCGCCCTCGGTATTGAAGTCCGTAGCTATTATGATCTCTTTGAACCTCTCCTTCTTTACCCTCTCCAAAAGCTCTTTTATCTTCAGATCTGAAGGGCCTATGCCGTCCAATGGCGACAAAGATCCTAACAGAACATGATAGATACCATTATACTCTCTGGCCTTCTCTATGGCCGCGATATCATTGGGTTCTTCGACCACGCAGAGTGAGGATCTGTCCCTGTCCCCGCTATTGCATATTTCGCATATCTCTTCGTCGCTTAAGTTATTACAGGTCTTACAGAACCTTACGGATTCTTTTACCTTAACTATCGCCTTTGACAGGGTTTCGGCATCATTCTTCGATGATCTTAATATGTGGTAGGCAAGCCGCTGGGCGCTCTTGGGCCCTATACCGGGCATTTTGGAAAACTCCTCTATCAAAAGCTTCATCGATACCGGAAAGGCGTTCACCCCGCACCTTCGTTATATTCAATTGAATTTTTAGGAGGTGCGGGGTTCATTTAGTCTTACCTCTGCCCGTTTCACCCTCTATTTCACCGCCGAATATCTCCAGAGCGTCGCTTATTATAGGCTCAGAGCTGTCCTTCTTCGACTGCATATCCTTTATGATGCCGTCAGAGTCATCCGGAGCGTCTTTCGACAGGCCGTTCTTACCGCCGCCATTCTCCGAGATCGTGAACTTAAGCTTAAGGTCAAGGCCCGTCACGTCCTTTATGGCTTTCAGTATGATATTTTTGCACTCAGGGGTCTCGAGCGTATCCTTATGGAATTGGGACGACCTGGGAAATGATATCGACAATGTGCCGGACTCCAGGCTTTCCGGATATCCTTCATTAAGATACATGGCTACGGATATCTTGCGCTCCTTAACCCGGTCGGTAACAGCATTCCAGGAACCAATGATTTCATCGAGGCCGTTGTGGTGAGCCCTCTTATCGGGCCCCGCTTCTTTGCGCGGCTCCGGCGCAGGTCCACCGTGCAGACCCCCGGGGCCTATCGGGTCTACACCCGGATGTAGACCCCGGAGGTCTACATCCGGTTTTGATAAATATGCCGACCCGATATTCTTATCCAAGCCGAGCCCTATCTTTTCAAGGCGCTCCACGAGATCGGCGGGGGAGATGATCGAACTCATCCTCGTTAACTTTATCATGGCAACCTCAAAAGGCACCCTTGCCATGTTGGATTTTCTCACAAAATCGATAGTATTTGAAAGCGTATATATAATGTAGAGCATCTCTTCTACCGTAAACTTCCCGGCCTGCTCTTCATACCTCTTTATCTTCTCAGGCGACGCGTCTATCAGGTCTTGAGGATCCTTCTTTATCTTTGCCACCGAAAGGTCCCTGAAATGCTCTATCAGATAAACGACGATCTGTGCCACATCTTTGCCTTCATTGGCAAGATCATCGATGATCTTTAAGGCCTTTGGCGCATCTTTAGATTTAATAGAATCCGCCAGGCTGAAGAGAATATCATCGCTCACCGCCCCGAGTATTTTGGACGCATCTTCAAGCGAGATCCTGCCGTCGGCGAATGACGATATCTGGTCCAGCACCACCTGCGCGTCCCTCATGCTGCCGTCGGAATGCTTCGCCACCAATATCAATACATCGTCGTCGACTTTCAGGTTCTCTTCCCTGGCTATAGCCCTAAGGCTATCGACTATATCCTTTATCGAAATGCGCCTGAAATCGAATCTCTGGCAGCGCGAAAGTATCGTGGGCGGAACTTTGTGCGCCTGGGTGGTGGCAAATATGAACTTAACGTGCGCGGGCGGTTCTTCCAACGTCTTAAGAAGGGCGTTGAAAGCATCCAGGGTGAGCATATGAACTTCGTCGATTATATAAACCTTGAAACGGCCTTTGGAGGGAGAGAACTTAACGTTCTCGCGCAAATTTCTTATCTCGTCTATGCCTCTATTGGAAGCGCCGTCTATTTCAAGGATATCCAGGCTGGACCCCTGGGTGATCTCCAGGCATGAAGGGCATTTATTGCACGGATCCGCGGTAGGGCCTCGCTCGCAATTGAGAGCTTTCGCGAAGATCCTGGCTGTTGTGGTCTTACCGACGCCGCGCGGCCCGGCGAATATATAGGCGTGGGCGACCCGGCTTTGAGCGATCGCGTTCTCAAGCGTCGTCGTTATATGGGACTGGCCTATCACTTCGTCGAAGGCCTGGGGCCGGTACTTTCTGGCGAATACAATGTAAGACATAGGATGAAATTAACACACCGCGGATACAAAATCAAGCATCTTCGCAAACAGACGCCGCTTCACCGCCAGTCTGAAACGGCGTACCTTGCGAGGGCCGCCTTCAGCGGGCGCAAATTTTCATTGGGCATCACTGCTGTCCAAATTAACACAATTTCCCCCTCACCTTAATCCTCTCCCCCTTTGGGGGAGAGGAAATTATGAGGAAATCCCCTCTCCCCTTTAGGGGAGAGGGCAAGGGTGAGGGGTATGCAAAGATCGAATCTCAAA
>JAPLMG010000054.1 GCA_026387165.1 Candidatus Omnitrophota bacterium | reverse complement strand
ACGGTCTTAGATTCTGACTTGCTATCATTGGATTCGGCATAGATACTCTGGTAAGATCCTAAGAGCAGAGCAATTAACATAACAATTACGATTTTTAGCTTTATGGAGAAAATCATTTGGGCCTTTCTACTCTTGTATTCTGTACGGGTTTATTATCATCATAAAATTATATGCAAAAATTATTGCTATTACAATAACCACTGAAAGAGACGCAAACTCTATCAGTAAAAGCATATAATATATCATGCCACGACTAGAACATTTCTTTTTTATCTTGTTCGAAAAAAACCATATAAATTGACACGCAAAAAATAATCCAACCCACCAAAAGTTTTTTGCTGTTTCAACAAGTATTTCAATCATTGTTTTGTGTTTTGAGGACGGTTCTCGTGACAATCTCAGGACAGTCCCACGCCACCGGGTTCGGAGTGGTGTCCAATAACTAACTCAAACAGGATGGCAGTCGAACACGCGCCTATTCAAAAATTACATGTCGCAACTGCTTGAAACCACGAGAGTTATTGAGGCCTCTCGTGGTTCAAATCTCGTTCGGAAAATGGGGTGGCTAACGGGATTCGAACCCGTGCGGACAGAGCCACAGTCTGTCGTGCTAACCTTTACACTATAGCCACCACAATTAGTTCATAGTTCAGAGTTGATAGTTCATAGTCAAATGTCGTATCAACTGCCGACTATCAACTATTAACTATATACTCTCAACTAAATTGGCGTGCCATGAACCCGAGCGTTTGCCCTGTACCAGTCGTCGCTTCGCTCCTCCGGTACAGGGCATGAACCACTTGAAGCAAACGCGAGTGGTTCATGGCGTCCCTGGACTGATTCGAACAGGCGACCCTTGAAAATCTGGCGCGCCTGGGGTGAATCGAACACCCAACCCCGTACTTAGAAGGCACGTGCTCTGTCCAATTGAGCTACAGGCGCCAAAAACATATATCTATATAAACTGGTTCTACTTCGCCATCCAGACCGTGAAACTCTGGTATGGCTTCGTAGGAACCATTCCTACGAAGCTCAATCGTGAAAACGATTGAGCGAAGTAGAATGGTCGGGGCGGACGGATTTGAACCGTCGACCTCTTGGTCCCAAACCAAGCGCGCTAGCCAGCTGCGCTACGCCCCGTTTAACTGCTGTAAATTGTCTATTGACATGTCCCGCAACATACATCTAAAAATAGCACTCATCAGCATTAAGCCATGTTGCGGGGCTGCGCTACGCCCCGATTATATCACAAAATGGTTCAAGTATTGCTTCAAAAACTTCCGCGCTTTCTTGAGAGCTTTTGAGCGGTGGCTCATCTTGTCCTTAACTTTAAGTCCAAGCTCTCCGAAAGTCTTCTTATATTTCGGTATAAGGAACACGGGATCGTAGCCGAACCCATGCCTTCCTCTTACGGAATCGGATATACGACCGCTGCAATGCTCTTCGATAATCTTTACGGCCTTGCCACTATCGGCTACCGCTATAGCGCATACGAAGCGTGCCGTTCTTTTGCCGGCCGGCACGGCCTTCATCAACTTCAACAATTTCGCGTTATTGTCGTGGTCCTTTTTGCCGCGCCCGGCGAATCTGGCGCTCTTTACCCCGGGTTCACCGCTCAACGCATCGACGCAAAGCCCGGAATCATCCGCCAAAACCACGCCCTTTGTAAACTTCGAGATAGTAACGGCCTTCTTTACCGCGTTGCCTTTAAAAGTGCTCTTGTCTTCTCTTATCTCGGGCGCGCGAGAGATCTCTTTAAGAGAGATTATATGGGCCTTTACGCTCTTCAGATATCGTTTAAGTTCCCGTAATTTTTTCTCATTCTTTGTAGCTATGACTAATTCTATCATCAAACTATCTTTATACCTTTAAGAATATTTTTCTGTGTATGGATGATCTCTTCTATCCCTTTTTGCGCAAGAGAGATAAGTTTATTCAAGTCCTCTTTCGTAAACGGCTCCTTCTCGGCAGTGCCCTGGACCTCTATGAACTTCCCGGCGCCCGTCATAACCACATTCATGTCGACTTCCGCCTTAGAATCCTCTTCGTAATCAAGATCGATCGCCGTCAGGCCGCCTATAATGCCCACGCTGATCGCGGCTACGTAATCCGACAGAGGGACTGTCTGCAGCAAACTGTCCTTCTTCATCTTCTCCAACGCGAGCGCCAGAGCTACAAAGCTTCCTGTAATGCTGGCGCACCGCGTGCCGCCGTCAGCCTGGATAACGTCGCAATCGAGCCATATCGTCCTCTCGCCAAGCTTCGTCATGTCGGTCACACTCCTTAAAGATCTCCCTATAAGCCGCTGTATCTCGTGGGTCCTGCCTCCGAGCTTGCCCTTGGACGCCTCGCGTGAAACACGGGATTTGCATGAACGCGGTATCATTCCATATTCGGCTGTGACCCAGCCGTTACCGCTGCCTCTCAAAAAATGCGGCACGCCGGCTTCGACCGAGGCGGTCGCTATCACTTTGGTATTACCGAGCTCTACTAAGCACGAGCCTTCGGCATATTTTATGTAGCCCTTCGTTATCTTTAACTTTCTTAATTCGCTATTCTTTCTTCCGTCCGCTCTTTGCATAGATATCATTTCCTTTCGAGTCTATCCCCACCAACAATGGGAAATCTTTTACCTCCAGCTTATGAATAGCTTCCGGGCCCAGGTCATTATACAGAATGGCTCTGGCCGACTTTACCCTGGTTGATAATAATGCGCCTATGCCGCCGGTCGCCAA
>JAPLMG010000195.1 GCA_026387165.1 Candidatus Omnitrophota bacterium | reverse complement strand
AAGTAGAACCAACTGAGCTACGCCAGCAAACTGTCTATCAACTTCTGAAACCTCAATGCGTATCGCAGTTCCTACGAAGCCCTACCGGCTATTTCTATTCGAAGGGCGAAGTAGAACCAACTGAGCTACGCCAGCATCATTAATGGAATTATATCAGATTATATAGTGAGTGTAAATGGCTGTAATGTGGCTCCTTGGCTCCTGATGAAACGGACCTTATTACCACTTACGGAATAGCGGTCTTAGGCAAGCTGCATATGCTTGTATAAAGGCTTGGCTATGGACTTCAGGACAGTAGAGGCGTTGAGAATTTCGATACCGATAACTCTGCCATTTTCATCAAGCTCCGCATTGAGGCCAGGTGCAATTTCCACAAACTCTTCCTCTTTGCCTTTCCTGGCAACTATATAGAGCACATCTGCTTTTGGGTCGTAATTTATCTTTGGCTTATTATTCATATCTTCTTCCACCTCCCTGAATTTATGCGGCTATGTTTTTGATATGGTCTTATAGGATGAATTGTGATTATTTCTACGGCGTATCGCTTATCATCGTAAGTCAGAGCCATATCTCTTATTTTACCTTCAAATTCGCATCTATCTATCGCCACACAATGACCTGTTGCTATGTCGTAATAATGCTCTTTTGCTTCCTGAAAAATTCTCTTCGGCAGATTATGTGGAATATTCCTTATATTTATCCTGAATTCTAAATGCGATGTATATACTATCTTCTTCACGAACTGAATTATGCCATATATGTTGAGCTATTGCAATTGAATTTTATAGACAACAGAAATTCTATCCGTCTAATATATTAGATGCTTGTCTATTTTATTAGACTCGACTCCTGTTTAAACTGCTCCTTTACTTTGGGACGGGTAAAAAAATAGATTGGAATCAGCTCGAATATTAATATAGGCACTCCAAACATAACTATAAAAATTATCGGAAGAACTTTCCTTGTAACCGCTTTCCCTTCTCAAGGTTTTCCAAAGCTTTCTGTCGAAGCTCTGGCTTCATTTGTTCAATATACGCCTGATTACTTTTTGAATAAAACTCATCGGAGTTCATCTGTTGCGCCATTGGTTTGAAATAGAAAGGCACTACAATAATGCTGATGATGCCTAATACAATTGCTGCTTTTCTTGCAGAATTATTCAATTTGAGAATAAAAATACCGCAAATCAAATATGCCAAAGAAGAGATTACGCTATAGATTACAATCCAGACTCCACAAAGTTCAAGCAGTTGTTGAGGGTTTATTACTGATAGAAGACCGATAACGGCAAAAACAATGAATATCCAGCCCCAAAATGTTACGCCCTTTGACCTTTTTTTATCCATATCAATCTCCGCTATTGTGCTGTTAATATTCTTCTTCAAAAAAACAAAACCTTCTGCGATAAGTATATCATAAAAAATCACACTCGTATCACATTTTTGGAAAATCGCCCCTTTTCCGTTCAGGAAAGGCGATAAGTTTTGTGCTGTTTTTGTGCTGAGAAGATATCTAAATTGCACTGTAAGTCCGATAGATACAGATAGATTGAAATTCTGCCTACCCGTCGGGAAATATAGCTAAGTGCTTGCTATTGTGGGGGTTATGGAAACAGCCTACTTGGTCTTACGAAACCGCTGCTCTACAAAATTTGCCACGCAAATTTTGTGCCTACTGCTTGTCTATAGCCTCGCGGGCTACCAACTGAGCTACGCCAGCAAACTGTCTATCAACTTCTGAAACCTCAATGCGTATCGCAGTTCCTACGAAGCCCTACCGGCTATTTCTATTCGAAGGGCGAAGTAGAACCAACTGAGCTACGCCAGCCTGTGTCTATTAACTCTACTGCTTCAAAGACTTATGAAAATATTCTATTGTGCCTGCTTCTATGGTTATAGGCGTTTGTGCTATATTTGTGCTGATTGTTTAATTATAGCAGATTTTACGACGGGTGTTAAGGATAAAGTTTTGTTATGTTTTCCGAAATCTCAAGGATGCTAATCAATAATGACATATGGATTTTGCGTTTTCCAAAAGAACCCTAATAAATCAAATCTAATCTGCTTATTAGAGTCTTCTAAAACTACAATGGTCTTTGAATACCTATCATGTAAACCAATGGGTCTATCCCATTTGAGATAAGACAATGCTTCAAAAGGGATAAATCTACATAATGTCCTGATTGCCACATTTTGTGCTGAGAAGACAGCTAAATTGCGCTGGAAGTCCGATAGATACAGATAGATTGAAATTCTATTTCACCGTCAGGAAATATGCGGAAGTGCTTGCGATTGTTAAGTTGCCTTAGAAAATAGATGTCTGTCCCTATTATGTTGTCATCTGTCAGGCAAGTCATGTCCGGACATTTTGCTGCGACGAAGCGTAATTTGTGATCTTTTCCAGATCCTCCGTGGCTACCCTTATTATCTCTACGCCTACACCGAATGACTTATTTGGCAGCTCTGCTGTCCTGGTTACCTTAGCTACAACAGGTATTGGATGGGGGCTTATATTCTTCGGAAGCTCTATCTTCATCTCTAACACGGACCCGATGGGGAGCATGTTGGTCGACTCAAAAAATAACCCATGCATGCTTACATCTTTTATATAGGATTCTTTATACTCATTTTGAAGCGGAAAATGCACGGCGATCTTTGCGTGTATCCTCAGTGATCTTCTGCGTTCAACGCCGGTATACTTTTCTTTGGCGATAAAAAGAGGCGCCGCCTCTCTGTCTTTTTTCAACTCCTCATATCCGACATTTATGCCATAATATTTCTCTATCGCTTTCAATATATCCGATAATATTCCTACGAAAGGCTGCACCTTGCATCCTGTGGCTTTTTCAACCTCATTTAACGCCTCTTCATCAAACGGATCGGCCATAACCAGCGTTATGATATTTTGTATTTTATCTATGGGCATGAGCCAGAATTTTTTGACGATCGCTGCAGGCACCAGCTTTACAATATCCGCCGGTATATCATAGGCCCTTAACGGCAGATACGGATATCCGAATTGTACGGAGATGCATTTGGCAAGGTCCTCTTCTTTAAGATAGCCTTGAGCGATAAGATATTGCGTTATATTGCCCCCGCAGCGTTTCTGATGGGCAAGCGCCTCATCGAGAACTTTTTTGTCTATGAGGCCGTTTGCTATTAAAATTTCGCCTATCTTTTTTTTCACCGCTTCTCCTTTTTACAGAGCGTGCCTGCCGTCTTCAGAAAATATCCTTTCAGATATTCCGTTTCGGGGATCTCTTTGATTATAGGATGGTCCTTATCCTGTCTGCACCTTTTTAAAATAGTGTACTTTTTTCCGCTACAAAGCGCGGCATCTTTTATTATATCGGAAAAGATCTTATTCGGCATATTATGCGAACATGAAAAAGTGCACAGGATGCCGTTGTCGCTTAAGGTTTTGAACGCGAGAGCGTTTATCTCTTTGTATCCTTTTGCCGCGCTTATCAGGTCCTTTTTACTCTTTAAGAAAGACGGCGGATCCAACACTATGATATCAAATTTTTCTCCGGAGTTACAGATATTATTCAATATCTCAAAAACATCACCCTCTCTCTGTTCTGCTTTATCCGACACCCCGTTAAGTGCCGCATTTTTACGGGCCAGGGCAAGCCATTCCGGTTTTATGTCCACGCCCACGACCGATTTGGCGCCGCCCAACGCGGCGTTGACTGAAAAACCCCCCGTATAACAGAAAAGGTCTAAGACCGTTTTACCCCCGGAGATCTCTTTTAGAGCGGCCCTCGACCTGCGCTGGTCCAGATAGAAGCCCGTCTTGTGCCCATTCTCTATATCCACTATGAACTTAGCGCCGCCCTCATATATCTCTACATTCGTTTCGCCGTCGTAGAGCCACCATCTCTTTATGGTCTTGAGCCCCTCTATCTTCCTGAAAGGCGAGTCGCTCTTCTCGTATATATACCTGGGGTTCACTATATCCGCGAGGACTTTAAGCAGGCCTTCCTTCATGCGCTCCATGCCGAGAGTGGATATCTGGAATACTATCGTATCGTTATACTGGTCGACGATGAGCCCGGGGAGAGAGTCCGCTTCACTGAATATGAGGCGCTTGGCATTGGTGGCGCCGGCGAGAAAGCTTCTCCCGGCTATGGCACCCTCTATTCTCTTATGCAGAAAAGTCCCGTCTATGGGTTCGTCATTGAACGTTAGCAGCCGGATGGTGATCTCTGAGGCAGGATTGTAGTAGCCCCGGCCGGCAAATTCACCCCGGCCGTTTACTACGGTCACTATGTCGCCCGGCCTTATGCCGGGAGGGACCTTTAAGGTCTGCCCCTTAAATATCCAGGGATGTCCGGGCTTCAGCTTGCCCTTTTTGCCGGTTCTGAGGGTGATTATTTTGTCTTGCATGGTTTTTTATTGAATACGGGTGAATTATCCCATATATCCTTATTTATTTCAATAACATTTACCATCCAAGGTCGCCGAAAGCGACACAACTATAGAGAGGATAGGATTGTTAAGGAAAGGAGAGAATTTCTCCTTTCATTAACCCAAAGGTAAAGTTTATATTTTTTGGCTATTACATTTACGGAAGGGGTGACAGTGGGCGTCCGGAGCTATGGTATGTATAAGCGAACGCCATGGAGGGGAAACATTAGGTTTCCCCTATGGAAAAATTAAAAAGGGGTCAGACCCTGCTCAAGCAAGAGCTATGCCGGGTCAGACCCTTTTTAATTTTTGGTGCCGAGGGGCAGAATCGGACTGCCCACGCCCGCGTTTTCAGCGCGGCGCTCTACCACTGAGCTACCTCGGCATTGATTTACATCTATGTATAACTACAAAGTGTCGGCGAATCTCGCCGAAGCACTCCGCCTATTACGAATTGATTGCGGAGGCGGAGA
>JAPLMG010000266.1 GCA_026387165.1 Candidatus Omnitrophota bacterium | reverse complement strand
GTGTAATGGCTCTCGAAGAGATGGAAGCCGCGGCGTATCTTCTTTAATAGCGGTATATTCCTGTTCTTCATGAACCCCATCATAAGATACGGGAAGTTCTCCACCCCCCACGCCCAGCGGCGCTTCTGCTTGTACTGCTTTATTATCGTCGGGATTATCGCCTTCTCCGTAGCAACGTCGAGAGATACCGTCACATACATCGGTATGACGGAATAGTCCCCGTCGAAATAGAGGAAGCATTTCCAGTATATGACGGAGTCGTCCGAGATCATATCCACGGGCCAGTACCCTACATCCACGAGCGTCTTAAAGCTCATGCTGTGGCTTGAGAACGTAACGAACTTCTCCAGCCTCATCGTCTCTATCATCTGCATGAAGCTTGAGCCAAGCTCGATCACGCGGGCTATCGAGCGCGCGTACCATATATTATTATTGTAAACAGGTATGGGCTGATAGCTTGAGCGCGTCCTTTTTGGATTCGTTATATAGTGGTAGGCAAGGCAGGCGAAGTACTCCCGCTCGGCGCAGGTATCGGCGTCAAAGCAAGACATGACCACATGCTCATGGTCTATCTTCTTTGAATCCACGAATTCCCTGACGACCACGGCACCCCACGTGGCGTTCGCGCCCTTGGTCCGGGCTTCGCCATTCAGGCCATCCGGATGCTTAGTTACGATAAATTCAAGGAATGCATTCTTAAATCTCCCCTGAAGCTCTTTCGCGTTCTCCCAATAAACATCGCCGGCCCTCTCCTCGACGGTAAGCGCCACTATCATCCTCTTCTTGTCATAATTGGAATCGATAAGCGCGCTTATGGATGCGGCCAGGACTTCCGGGCTCTCCTTATAGGCCGGGAATAGTATGGCGTGGTATATGCTGTTGTAATTTAAAGAGCCCTGCCCTTCGAGCGATTTACACTTTTTTAGCCAATCCGTCTTCTTCTCCGCGTTGAGCCTTCTGTAAGCGAAGACGAGCAGCGTCGTAAAATAGCCGACGCGTATCACCCAATAAAGATCGAAGCATATTATGAATACCGCGACCCATAGAGGCTTAAGAAGAGAGAATATTATAAGGCCCAGGATCGTAGACCATGTCATGAATCCCGGAACTATTTCGAAGAATCTGCGAAGCCTCTCATTTCTGGTCATATATGATGTCGAATTCCTTCTTGATGCGTTCCATAAGTTTTCCGAAAAACTTCTCCTTCAGATCAAGCCTGTAGAGATTGCTCTTGCCTGCGGGAGAATCATTAAAATAGAGCGAGTCGTTATATGCGTCGTAGTATACGCCTTGAGGCTGCCTGCCGCACTTATTGAGCGTCACTATATTTTTGCCGCCTCCCTTTCCTATCTCCAGCACATCTATATCTCTGCCGGCCACAAAGATTATATGGTTAGAGCCCGAATGCCAGAATACATCCTTTATGATATTCGGGCCCTTTAACACTTCTTCTACTTCCGCGGCATCGCCGTCTTTTGTTAATTTTAGGCCGTTCAGGTAGATGATCCATATGCCGTTTTCATTAAAATAGAGGAGCTTCTTTCCGTCAGGGGAGAGCTTCTTACCTATAATATCGGAAGGCCACTGGGAATAAGACGAAAGCTTCTTTGGGTTCGTCCCGTCAATATTCGACTTGTAGAGGCCGGACTTCGTCATATAATATACCTGGCTCCTGTCGTCGGGTATAAAGAAATTATCCGTTTCACGGTCGCTCACCTTCTCCGTAACCTGCAGCGTAGGAAACAGCAGTATATTCTCCGCACGGGTAACCATATTCGGCCGGACAGCCAGATCCTTCTGCCACGGAAAGAGGCCCTCTTTCTTTATCTCTATGAAATAAGTACCGGGCCTCAGCTCCTCTATCCTGGCGGGTGTGATATCCGGTATTAGCTTACCGTTTATATAAATGGACGCGCCTGACGGCGTGCTCCTCAAAGATAATATACCCGTCTTGTATATTATGAGCTTGTGAAAATCTATGTGATAGCCGAGGGAGTAGGAGAGTATTATAGGCAGCAGTGTCAGGTATAAAGCGAGCGAAAAGAAGAATGCAATATGCCTTATTATAATATCGCTTTTATTCATCCCGCTCCTTTGGCAAGTTTATTGTTTTTTCTTGCCTATAATATTTTGTTTATTTACCAGTTCCATTTATAATCTTGCCGCATACGGTTATGCGCCAAAGGTGCGGGGTTCATAGCCTGGATATCCTCAGCTGCCCGCAGCCGGCATCTATATCCTCGCCCTTCGACTTGCGCAGTATCACATTTATCCCGCGGCTCTTCAGCGTCCTGAAAAAATTCTTTACACTCTCTGTCGTAGGGGCCTCGTAACCTTTAGCCTTGATCTGATTATAGGATATTAAATTCACCTTGCAATTAAGCCCGGCCAGGAGCTTAGCCAGCTTGAATGCGTCGCCCTCCGAAGCGTTTACTCCTTTTATCAGTATATATTCGAATGTTATTATCCTCTTGGTCTGCCCGGTGTAATCCCTACAGGCAGCTATGAGCTCATTCAGCGGATATCTCTTGTTTATAGGGACGAGCTTGGACCGTATTTTATCGTCAGGCGAATGCAAAGATACGGAGAGCTCTATCTGCATCTTTTCGCCGGCCAGCTTCTCCATGCCGGGAATTATCCCACACGTAGATATCGTTATCTTGCGCGCGCCTATCTTAAAGGCGTCTTCATCATTCAATACCCTTATCGCCCTCATCACGTTATTGTAATTATCTAACGGCTCTCCTATTCCCATAAATACAATATTCGTTATCGAGCGGCCAGGATTATGGCTTCTTATAAAGAGAACTTCATCTAATATCTCCGAGGCTTTAAGGTTGCGGACGAATCCGAAGGGCGCGCTGGCGCAGAAAGAGCATCCGAACTTGCAGCCAACCTGCGATGAGAGGCAGAGCGTCGTCCTCTCATCCTCCGGCAGAAGCACCGCCTCTATAGTGTGCGAGTCCTCCAATTTAAGCAGATATTTCGTGGTACCGTCTATAAGAGAGCGCTTTGAATCCAGGGCGACGATCTTTGTGATGTGAAACTTCTCTTTCAGCTTTTCGCGCAGCTCCTTGTTAAGATCCGTCATTTCGTCGAATGAGCGCACGCCGGATCTATAGAGCCATCTGAATATTTGAGCGGCCCTGTATGGCTTCTCGCCTATCCCGACAAGTTCTTTTATCAGCTCATCAAGCGAAATATTCTTTATATCGATCTTACTCATTATCGGCTTCCGTAATTTTTACGCTTCCTGCCGCCTTTCAACTCGTCATTGCGAGGAGCGAAACCATGCACCATTCACTTCATTCAGGTGCATGGCACAGCGACGAAGCAATCTCTAAACCTAAAACTTTCGTTATGTCCGCACAAATATGATAAAAATCTTATAAGAAAAATGTTCCTCCGCCATCCCGCTTTTGGCGGGATAAGCGGCGGGGTCGGTCTTTTGTTCAGGATAAAAACGGGAACCTGCGGAACTCGGGCCCATGGAAGGGCCCTCACCCCGCCTTCGGCGGGGCCGCCTATGATTTATCTATCCGCAATATAGCAGTCTACTATAGCGGACATCCTCGGTTCTTTTAAATATCAAAAAATTGTTATATATAACCGTTTTTATCCTTCTCAAAAGACCTAACATTTTTATTGTGCTCCCATAACTTAGTTTTAAGTTTACAGGTCTCTTATGGCCGTCCGCGCCATAAAATCTTTCCAAAATCTCAAGGCCTAGCTACAACTTTTATTTATACCCTATCCAATTAAGTTTATTAAAGATAAAGACAATTCCAAAATAAATAAGTAATAGGCCCATCGTCCATTGCATCATTTTCTTTCCAACTATATTAATCTTACTGCCGATTTCTGTTACTGAAGGGCTAAAAATAACTTTTGAAATACGCCCATATTTGCCAAATTGTTTACCGCCAAATCTTAAAACAATTAGACCTAAAGTAACAAGAATAATACCACTTACTGTTCTCATTTCGTTCTCCTTTCAGTCAAAAGGTGCCAGGCTTACCCCTAAAAAGCGCCTGACCCCTCCTACCCACCCTGGCCTACCAGTAAAAATTTTTCCTACTTGTCGTAGGCGGGACCTGGTGTCCCAGCCTGACGCTGATGTTAAAAATTCTGACACCTTATGGCGATTTAGAAAAAAATTCAGACGACCAACGACGCTATAATAACTCTTAGGGCTGAATTTTTGTCAGAATTTTTACATAGCATATTGGCATGCCCAATGCCAATATGCGTCAGCGGAAGGCGGACACCATGTCCCGTCGTCCGCTTGATGCAAAAAAATTTTTATTCTATCTTCTTCTTCGTAAATACCTTGTAGAAACAGAACGTGGTGAGGGCCGAGATGAAAGCCCATGAAAGCACCAGAAATATCCAGCCTGAGGTCCTCATGCCTTTACGGGCCTCCTCTTTTTCCTCCACGCAACCTTGACTAAAATCGACAAGATAATAAATAAAGCGATCAGGGCAAACCGGGTCCCGAGAACGAAAGGCCTGTCTGATACCGGAACGTTCTTCATTAGTATCGTGGACCACCACTCCTGGTAAGCCCAGGCCCCCAGTATCAATAGAAGGAAGAGCGGAGTTACATACTTTATTATGAATTTGTATATTTTAGGGATGGCCATATCGGCGCCGTGATGTATCTCTTTCCATGCGCGCTCCACCCCGAAGACCCATGCGAAGATAATGGTCTCTACCGTGGCAAAAAGCACCAGGCAGAATGTCCCGCCCCAGAAATCGAGCTCGTTGACCACTCCCTTGCCAAGAAAGAATATTGCCGGCTGGCATAATACAAAAAATGCCGCGCCCAGTATAGATACCGCCTTCTTTCTAGAAATATTAAATTCATCTTCCATGAAAGCCACCGCCGGTTGGGCAAGCGATACGGAAGAAGTTATTCCCGCGAGAAATAATAGTAAGAACCAAGTACTGCCGAAGAAGGCGCCATGTAAAACTTTGCCGAATATCAGCGGCATCGTCACAAAACCCAGGTTGAACGCGCCGCCTTTAGCTATGGCCTCTGTGCCTGCCGGCCCGAAGAAGATGAAAGCAGCCGGTATCACTATGCTGCCGCCTATGATGACCTCGGCGAATTCGTTTGTGCTGACGGCCGAGAGGCCTGACAATACGACATCGTCGCCTTTGGAGAGATAGCTTGCGTAAGTAAGTATAACACCTATACCCACGCTTAAAGTGAAGAATATCTGCCCTGCCGCCGCGAGCCATACCTTGGCGGATTTAAGCGCGGAAAAATCGGGATTCCATAAAAATCCCAATCCGTTAACGGTATTCCAGGAGCTCCTGGCCGGATCGGGTGTTCCGAGAGTAAGTACGCGCGCCATGACTATTATGCCGCATATGAAAAGAAGCGGCATAGCGATCTTGCAGAGCTTCTCTATCCCTCCTTTTATCCCGTAATATATTACCGCCATATTTGCCAAAAATGTTATTACGAAGAATGTGTACGCCGGGATGAGGTTTGAGAAGTAGCTATTCTTCTCCAGCCCCTGGAATCCGCTCAAGAACGACTTCATCGAACTTTCAGTGGCGGCAGAGGCATATTTCCCGGTAATGGCAAACCAGCTGTAAGCAAGAGTCCAGGACTCTATATAGGTGTAATATATTAATATGACGAGGGGCCCAAATATGCCTATGACTCCGAAATACTTTATGAACCGATTCTTCTCCCACATGGTATGGAATATTCCGGGGGCCGTGCCGTGTCCAAAACCGCCGCCGTATCGTCCGAGGGTCCACTCTATCCACATCAGCGGGATACCGAGAAGGAAGAGCGAGATGAAATAAGGTATCATGAAGGCTCCGCCGCCATTCGACGCGGCCTGCACCGGAAAGCGGAGGAAGTTCCCCAGCCCTATCGCGCTTCCCGCGACGGCCATTATGACTCCAAACCTCGTCCCCCACGCCTGTCTCGTCTTCGCCATAGGCCCTTATTATAGACAAATCGGGCGATATTTTCAAGACATAGCTACAGCAGGCAGGGACCTTGCGGGGTAGTTGCCTCCGCGGACATTCTTCCTGCCACTACTCCAGGTCTTTGTTCACGGCCTGAATTTTTTCGCCGTGTGCTGCGGT